>NZ_JBEYKR010000142.1:0-18186 GCF_040703535.1 Streptomyces sp. NPDC007346 | reverse complement strand
GCGTGGTGATGACTAACTGCGACGATCACCAGCACCTGGTGGTGGGCGGTGTCGAGCAGGTGCCCCTGCTCGGGCCCCTCGGGCGTGTGCGCGTCGAACGCCTCACCTTCGGCCCCCCTCGTCCGCCGCCCGGTCGGTGAACCACTGCTCGATCTCGCGCCGCTCGGCCTTCGCGGCGGCCAGGTCCGCGTCGGTGACGGGGCCGTACCCGCCCTCGAGGAGCGAGGTCGGCCCCGGCCCGTTCACCCCGTCCGGTGAAGCCCCCGGCTTCAGAGCAGCTGGGCCGTGACCTCGCACCGCTTGACCTCGGAGACCCGGCGGGGGCTCTCCATCCGCACGGTGAGGTTGCGTACGTCGCCGGCGTCGAGCGTCGTCGTGGTCTCGGCGGTGTCGACGGTGTTCCCGCGGGCGTCGAGGAAGGTCACGTCGACCTCGTACGTGTGCGAGCGGGTGTCGTTGGACCGCAGCTCGATCACGGACGCGGTGACCGCCTTGCGCTTGCCCTTGCCGGGCTGGGTGCAGCGGATCACCCGGACGGCGGGGTCGTCGGACGCGGTGGGCGTCGGGGTTCCGTAGGAACCGGACGAGCCGGACGAGGAGTTGTCGCCGTAGTCATCGTCGTCGTAGTCGGTGTGACGGTAACCGCTGTTGCTCTTCTTGGAGTTGGAGCAGCCGCCGCCCGAACTGCCGCTTCCTTTGCTCTTGCTGCCCTTGCCTCCGCTGGTGGAGGTCGAGAATCCGGTGAGCGCGAGCACCACCACGACCAGGACCGCCGCGAGCTTCATCTGTCGCCGCATCATGGACGCAGCCCCCCTTGTTGTCGTTCCCTGTTGTCGTTCCTCGTGCTGCCGTGCCACAGCATGCCGGATGGAGCCCGTCTGTAGGTCATGGCCCTGTCACGGTCCGGTCATGGTCTGCGGGCCGGGGCATCCGCGCGGCGGCCGGGTGCGTCCGGGGGGGCGGGGCGGGGGCGTCCGCGTGGCGGGGGGGGCGTCCGCGTGGCGAGGGTGATCGTCCCGGCGTAGCGTCGTCCGTGCGGGGGGTGTTCGCCGTACGCCGTTGGAGGCTGACGATGATCCGCAACATCCTCGGCTCACTCGTCGCCCTGGCCGGGGCGGCTTCCGCCGTGCTGAGCCCGTTCCGCGACTGGTACGAGGGGCGGGCGGGGCAGGACTACCGGGTGCGGGACCTCTTCGGCGGTATCACGGACACCGGGTCGGGTGTGCTGGTCTCGATCCTGCTGCCGTTCCTCGTCGCGGCGGTGCTGGTGATCGTGGGGGTGGTGCTGCGGTCCCGGCTCGTGGTCGCGTTCGCGGGGCTCGTGGTGCTGGGCTTCACGGTCCTGTGGATGGTCCGCCAGGGGCAGGCGGCGGGGTCGCTCACGGTGGGCGGGGACGGGGCGGGGCTACAGGTGGGGGTCGCGAACGCGGCTGCGGGCGGGGTGCTGATGCTGATCGGGGCGTTGCTGATGTCGGGGCGGGGTCGGGGGCGTCGTGTCCGGCGGGCCGGGGAGCGGGAGTCGGAGCCGGAGCCGTACGGTGCGCCTGGGCCGGATCAGGTGGACACCTGGCCGCCCACGCAGGAGCCGGGGATGTCCACGCAGACGTCGCCGTGGCCGGAGCCGGAGGTGGACCCGTACACGGGGCCCGACCCCCATGACCCCCATGGCGCCCACGACGCCCGTACGCGGTCGTATCCGCAGGCGCCGCCGGAGCGGGGGGCCGTGGGCCCTGAGGACCCCCGGGATCCGGTGCATCCGCCGCACCGGCCGCCGGAGGGGTGACGGTCACCCGGTCGGGGGTTCCGTCCTCAAGCGCCGGACGGGCTGGGATTCCGGGGCGCTGGCCCCGCCCGAGCTGACCGGTCCCCCTGTCAACGGTTCCGTCCTCAAACGCCGGACGGGCTGGGATTCCAGGGCGTCGGCCCCGCCCGAGCAGACCGGCCACCCCGTCAACGGTTCCGTCCTCAAACGCCGGACGGGCTGGGATTCCGGGGCGCCAGCCCCGCCCGAGCAGACCGGTCCCCCCGTCAACGGTTCCGTCCTCAAACGCCGGACGGGCTGGGGTGTCCGCCGGACGGGCTGGAGAGTCCGCCAAGCACGCTGAGGTGCCCGCCGCGCAAGCTGGGGAATCCGCCGGACGGGCTGGGGAGACCACCGAGCGGGCGGGGGTGCCCACCGCGCGGCCTGGGGAGTCCGCCCGGCGGGCCGGAGAGTCCACCGCGCGGGTGGGAGAGTCCGCCGCGTGGGCCGGAGTGTCCGCCGGACGCCCCCCGGCCGTGGTCAGGTTCTGGCGCGGCTCCCCGTGCCTGTGCCCTTCAGGGCGTCCAGTGCGTAGACGCAGCGGTCCTTGCTGCATGCGTAGACCACGCCCGCCTCCGCCACCGGGGAGCCCGTGATCTCGCCGCCCGTCGCCAGCTTCCAGCGGAGCTGGCCGCCTGCCGCGTCCAGGGTGTAGAGCACGTGGTCCGCCGAGCCGAAGTGGACCCGGCCGTCGGCCACGACCGGGGAGCCGACCACGTCGCCGCCCGCCGCGAAGCGCCACTTCGGGGTGCCGGTGACCGCGTCCAGGGTGTAGAGCGCGCTGCCGCTGCCCACGTGGACGTTGCCCACCGCGACCAGCACCGGTTCGATGGAGGAGCGGGCCTCTGTGGCGATGCGCCAGCGGTCCTTGCCGGTCGTCGCGTCGAGCGCGTACACCGTACCCAGGTAGTCCGCGAGGTAGACCCCGCCGCCGGTCACCGCCGGGCCCGGTGCGAACGCGGGCGGGGAGAGGAAGACCGCCGGGGACTCGAAGTGCCAGCGCACCCGTCCGGAGACCGTGTCCACGGCCAGTACCCGGGTGCCCGCCGCGATGTAGACGTAGCCGTCGGGGGCCGGGGTCACCCGGACCGGGACGCCGCCGCAGGAGGCCGCGTCGCCGATCGGGTACGACCAGCGCTCCAGGCCCGTACGGGCGTCCAGCGCGCGCAGCCGGGCGTCCTGCCAGACGTAGACCGTGCCGTCGTGGATGACCGGCGCGGCCTCCGCCGTCTCGAAGTCGCTCTGGACCCCGGTGATCTCCCACAGCTTGTCGCCGTTGGACGCCTCCCACCCCTGGACGCCGCCGCCCCGGGTCGCGGTCAGCACCGTGCCCCGGTCGGCCTTGAGCGCGTACACCCAGGCGTCGGTCCGCAGCCGCCACTGCTCGGCGCCGGTCGCCGCGTCCAGGGCGTACAGGGACGGGCCGTCCGAGGCGTGGATGCGGCCGCCCTCGACGGCCATCGCCCAGGCCACGTCCCGGGTCTTGAACTGGCGCCGCCCGTTGCCGACGTCCAGCGCGTGGATCTCGAAGGACGTCACGTACAGCAGGTCGCCGGAGACCACGGGCGTCCCCCACACGTCGTTGGACATGCGGAAGCGCCAGGGCCGCCAGCGGTCCGGCGCGGCGGGCACGTCCGGAGCGGGTCCGGGAGCCGGTACGGGCGCGGTGGGCGCCGTGGACGTCCCGGCCGAGCCGTTCAGCCCGGCGGGCGGGCGGACCCAGCCCGTCGCGGCGGCCGGGTGCGCGGCGGCGGCGCCCCGCCCCTCCCCCGCACGCGGCCCAGGGCCGATCGGCGCCTTCGCCCCGGGCAGGTGGACGGGGCCCCCGTCGGGCGAGGGCGCCGGGACCGACACCGGCGCGGGCGAGGAGCGCGGGGAGGGCGAGCGCAGGTCGCCGCCGCTGCGCCAGTCGGGGTCCCGCCCCGGGGAGCGGTCCGGCGCGCGCGGGGGCTGCGGGGGGCGCGGCGGGGGCGCGGAAGGCGGGGGCGGGGCGGGGCGGCCGCCTCCCCGGCGCCGTTCGATCATGGCCGTGGCGGTGGCCGGCAGCCAGGCCGACGCCGTACCGCTGTCGTCGCCGCCGGAGGCGAAGAGGTGCGGGGCGAGCTGGGCCTGGAGGTCGGCGGGGCTGGGCCGCTGGACGGCGTCCATCTGCATGCACGACTCGATCAGCGGCCGCAGGTCGTCCGGCAGCCCCTCCAGGTCGGGCCCCTCGCGCAGCAGCATGAACACCGTCTCGACCGGGTTGGCCCCGTGGAAGGGGGCGTGGCCGGTGGCGGCGAAGACGAGCGTGGAGCCCAGCGAGAAGATGTCGCTGGCCCCGGTGACGCTGCGCGAGTCGCGGGCCTGCTCGGGCGACATGTAGGCGGGGGTGCCGACGGCGACGTTCGTCATGGTCAGGCGGGTGTTGGAGACGCCGGACGCGATGCCGAAGTCGATGACCCGGGGGCCGTCCTCGACGACGAGCACGTTGGAGGGCTTCAGGTCGCGGTGGACGAGCCCGGCGCCGTGGATGGACTGGAGGGCCTCGGCGATGCCGGCGGCCAGCCAGCGCACGGCCTGGGTCGGCATGGGGCCGCACTCGTTCACTATTTCCTCGAGCGAGGGTGCGGGCACATAGGCGGTGGCCAGCCACGGCACGGCGGCGCGCGGGTCGGCGTCGACCACGGCGGCGGTGTAGAACCCGCTGACCGCGCGGGCGGCCTCCACCTCGCGCGTGAAGCGGACCCGGAAGAGCTGGTCCTCGGCGAGCTCGGTCCGTACCGTCTTGATCGCCACCCGGCGGCCCGACGCCGACCGGGCGAGATAGACCAGCCCCATGCCGCCGGCCCCGAGCCGTCCCAGCACCTCGAACGGGCCGATCCGTCTCGGGTCGTGCTGCGTCAGCTGCTCCATCACGTGCCTGCCACCTCCCCGTACGGACCTCGGCGACGAAGCCCGCGAATTACCACCCGTTGCCGCCCGGGGCGATTCCCGGCCTGCGCGGCGTCTCACCGCTGGGCACCACCTGGCGGTGCGCCCCCTGATTCTTCCTGGCTCGGGCGCCGGTTGCGAACCCGGGGGCGGAAGTGGGTGTCTCATGCCACTTCGGCTGATTCTCGCCCACACCGGTACGCCCCACCGGTACGCGGCGGGTCAGGGAAGCAGCTCGCTCGGCTGGAGCACGGCGAAAAGTGCACCCTGGTCGTCGTGGAGGACCGCCATCCGCCCGTACGGGATGTCGAAGGGCGGCGCTGAGACACGGCCGCCGAGCTGTACGGCGAGTTCGGCCGCCGCGTCGCAGTCGCCGACGGCGAAGTAGGTGAGGAAGTAGCTGGGCATCTCGGCGGGGAACGCGTCCGTGATGACGCTACGGCCGCCGATGGCGGTGTCCGGGCCGGGTTCGCTGCCCTCGGGCGTCCACATCCGGAAGTCGACCAGCGCCTCGGCGTCGTCGGAGACGTCGTCGCCCGCCTCGTCCAGGTCGGTGCCCCGGAAGCCGAAGACCTTCTCGTAGAAGGGGTCCACCCGGTCCGGCTGCCGGGTGTGGACCTCGGTCCAGCAGAAGGAGCCGGGTTCGTTCTGCTTCTCGAACCCCGCGCGCCCCTCGGGCTGCCAGAGGCCGAAGACCGCGCCCCCGGGGTCGGCCGCCTGCGCCACGATCCCGGCCTGTCCGGCCCGTACGGGGTCGGTGATGATCTGGCCGCCGTGTTCGCGGATCGCGGCGACGGTGGCCCGGATGTCGTCGGTGGCGAAGTAGACGCCCCAGGCCGTGGGCATCCGCCCGTCCTTCTTGGCGGCGAGGGCGGCGACGAGCCTGCCGTCGCTCAGGGCGTCCGCGAAGGGCATGCCGTCGCCCGCGCGGAAGGTCCAGCCGAAGAGACCGCCGTAGAAGCGCTTGCCCGCTTCGAGGTCGGAGAGCTGCACGTCCACCCAGCACGGCGCCGAGTGCGCGAATGCGGCCATGGGGCCCGGTCCTTCCGTTGCAGTGACGCCCGTCACAGTCAACGTAACGTCACGCCCGGTCCCGCGCGCCCCGGCGGAGGCCGAACGCACGCACCGCGCACCCGTCGAAACGCCCCCGGAGGGAACATCTGCCCGGATGGTGAAGGGCTGGGCACCGTGTGGACGAAAGTTGTCCACCGAAGTTGTCCACAGGCTGTTGATAACACTATTGCTTGGCGACGACGACTGCTCGCGCGGCTGGAAACAGGCCCCGGACCGGAGGCCCGTACACACCCCCACCACCGTGGCCGAAAACATTCGCCGCACACCCCCACACCCCCGCAGTCCTGCGGCGTTCCCCATTTGCAGTCGGCCGAATCGCGCTCCCATCACCCCTCGGTAAGCTGACGGCATGACAGGACAAGTACGTACCGTCGACGGCCGAGTGGCCGGTCGACGCGGTCAGGCGACGCGGCAGAAGCTGCTCGACTGCCTCAGCGAGATGCTCAGCTCCTCGCCGTACCGGGACGTCAAAGTCATCGACGTCGCCCGGAAGGCCGGGACTTCACCCGCGACTTTCTACCAATACTTCCCCGATGTGGAGGGCGCCGTCCTCGAGATCGCCGAGGAAGTCGCCAAGGAGGGCGCCGGACTGACCGAACTGGTCACCGAACGCCCCTGGGTCGGCAAGGCCGGCTGGCAGGCGGCCGAGGAACTCGTCGAAGGGTTCCTCGACTTCTGGCGCCGCAACGACGCGATCCTCCGCGTGATCGACCTCGGTGCCGCCGAAGGGGACAAACGGTTCTACAAGATCCGCATGAAGATCCTCAGCTCGGTCACCAACTCCCTCACCGAGTCGGTCAAGGAGCTCCAGGCCAAGGGCAAGGTCGACAAGGACGTCAGCGCCGCCGCGATGGCGGGCTCCCTGGTCACGATGCTGGCCGCGGTCGCCTCGCACCAGAAGGGGTTCACCACCTGGGGTGTGAAGCAGGCCGAACTGCGCCCGAACCTGGCGCTGTTGGTGCACCTCGGCATCACCGGCAAGAAGCCCACCAGGTAAGCCCGCCGGCACGCACGTCCTGTCTCACCGACGGCGGACCACCACGCACCCTGCCGGTGGTCCGCCGTCGGTGTTCCCGGACACGCTTCCGGCGTCGCCCGCAGTGCTCCCGGACGCGCTTCTGGTATCGCCAGCATGGGCAGCGCGGGCAGCGCGGGCAGCGCGGGCAGCCGCTGCGGCTCCAGCACGTCGTTGTGGTACGGACGGGGCCCGTGCGGTCCAATGGCCACCATGAGCGACCCCACCCCGCACCGCCCCTTCGCCGGTCTCCTGCACGCCCAGCGTGTCTGGGACACCGAGCTGCCGTCCTTCGACCCGGCGACCGCCCCGGCCGCCCCCGTGCCCCTCTTCCACACCTGGTTCGCCGAGGCCGTGGCCGCCGGGCAGGTGGAGCCGCACGCGATGTCACTGGCCACGGCGGACGCCGACGGCCTCCCCGACGTACGCACCCTGCTCCTGCACGACGCCGACGAGCGCGGCTTCCACTTCGCGAGCCACGCCACCAGCGCCAAGGGCCACCAGCTCGCCGCCCGCCCGTACGCCGCGCTCGGCTTCTACTGGCCCGCGCAGGGGCGCCAGGTACGGGTCCGGGGAGCCGTCACCCGCTGCACCCCGGCCGAGAGCCACGCCGACCTGCACGCCCGGTCCACCGGGGCCCTCGCCGCCGCCCTGACCGGGACCCAGAGCGAGGTCGTGGACTCGGTGGGCGCCCTCCACCGGGCGGCCGACGCGGCCTGGGAGCGGGCCCAGGCGGAACCGGACGCCGAGGCTCCGACCTGGACCCGGTACGTGGTCGAGCCGGCCGAGGCCGAGTTCTTCCAGGGCGACGCCCGCCGCCGCCACCTCCGCCTGCGCTACCGCCGTACGGAAACCGGAACCTGGACCCGCGAACTGCTCTGGCCCTGAGACTCGGCGGCACCGAGGCACGGAGACGCCGAGGCCCGGAGGCGGCGGAGGCCCGGAGGCGGCGGAGGCCCGGAGGCGGCGGAAGCCCGGAGGCGGCGGAAGCCCGGAGGCGGCGAGACCTGGAGGCACCGACGTACTCAGCCGCCCGCACAGCGCCCCCTTACTCGGTTGCGACAAGAAAGGGGCACTATGGGAGGAAGGCGAACCGTTGGGAGGCACCGATGCCACGAGCCCGTTCGCGCTATGCCCCGGACCGGGGCCTGACCAGTCGCATGGTCACCACCATGTTCCTGATCGGCCTGCTGTACGTCGTCTTCGTCGGCGTGCTCCTCGCGGCCCTGCGCGGTTCCTGGCCGATCATCCTGGTCATCACGGGCGGCCTGTTCATCGCCCAGTTCTGGTTCAGCGACCGCATCGCGGCGTACGGCATGGGCGCCCGCGAGGTCACCCCCGAGCAGGCCCCCGAGCTGCACGGCACCATCGACCGGATCTGCGCGCTGGCGGACATGCCGAAACCCAAGGTGGCCATCGCCGAGAGCGACGTACCGAACGCGTTCGCCACCGGCCGCAGCGAGAAGACCGCCCTCGTCTGCGCCACGACGGGCCTGCTGCGCAGACTGGAGCCCGAGGAGCTGGAGGGCGTCCTCGCCCACGAGATGTCGCACGTCGCCCACCGGGACGTCGCCGTCATGACGATCGCCTCGTTCCTCGGCGTCCTGGCGGGCATCATCACGCGCATCGCCCTGTGGGGCGGCTTCGCGCGCAGCCGGCCCGGCAACGACCCGGCCGGCATCCTGCTCCTGCTCATCCCGCTGATCAGCGCCGTCGTGTACGCGATCAGCTTCCTGCTCACCCGGCTGCTCTCCCGCTACCGCGAGCTCTCCGCCGACCGCGCCGCCGCCCTCCTCACCGGCAGACCCTCCGCCCTCGCCTCGGCCCTGACGAAGGTCAGCGGGCAGATGGCCCGCATCCCGACCGAGGACCTGCGCAAGGCGGAGCCGTACAACGCGTTCTACTTCATGCCCGCGTTCTCCTCGAAGGAGTCCCTGGGCCGGCTGTTCTCCTCGCACCCGACGCTGGAACAGCGCCTGGACCAGCTGTCCCGCATCTCCACCGACCTGTCCCGCTGAGCCACCTCAAGGAGTTACGTCCGTGGGCCTGCTCGACGCCATCCTCGGCCGCAGCAAACCCGTCCGCCCCGACCTCGACCAGCTCTTCGCCGTCCCCTCGGCCGCCCTCACCCTCCAGGCCGCCACCGGCTTCACGCCGACCGGCCTGGGCTCGGTCTGCTTCGCGGGGGTGGAGGGCGGCGGTTTCGCCCGCCTCCAGGAGGACGTGCGGGAGCTGCTGGACGCGGACACGGAGCGCGGCGGCATCCCGGTGGAGTTCAGCCGGGACCCGTACGGCTACACCTGGCTCCTCGCCGAGCACCCGGCCGACGACACGGCGGCCCTGGTCAACGACCTGCACGCGGTGAACACCCTGCTCCAGGACGGCGGCTTCGGCCCGCACCTGCTCTGCTCGCTGATCGGCTTCCGGGACGCGGAGGGCGCCGACGGCGCCGAGGGCCGGTCGCTGGCGCTGGTCTACCTCTACAAGCGCGGCACGTTCTACCCGTTCGCCCCGCTCCCCGGCGACGCCGAGAAGCGGGACAACCAACTGGAGCTCCAGGTGCGGAGCGCCCTCGGCGACGACCTCCGGGTGGAGAAGGACCTCTCCCGGTGGTTCCCGGTGTGGGGGGCGCCGGGGCTGTGATCAGCCGGTGACGGTGGCCGTCGCGGTCGCGTGGTCCAGGAACGCGGTCCAGGCGGCCGGGGCGACCCCGAAGGTGGGCCCGTCGGTGACCTTGGAGTCGCGGACGTGGACGGTGTGGGGGCAGGTGGGGACCTCTACACAGGCCGCGCCCTCGTTGCTGCTGTGGCTGGACTTGTGCCAGTTGTAGCCGACCTCGACGCAGGCCTCGCCTTCATTGCCGCTGTAGCTGGACTTGCGCCAGTCGTAAGCGACTTCGATGCACTCGCCGCCCTCGTTGTTGCTGTAACTGGACTTGAACCAGAACAGTTCGGGCCCGGTTTTCACAGTTCTGCCACCTTCTTCTCGATGAACTCGGCAGACTCCCAGGGGTTGAGCGCCTGCGCACGCAGGGTGCCGAAGAGGTCGAAAAGGTCGCTGACCCGTTCGGGCTTGGAAATCAACGTAGCGCCCCCTTGCCCTTCCTGGTACACGAGGGGGCGGCCTTCCTCCGTGGCCATCAGCTTCATCGGCCCGTTCAGACCGGCGTGCGTATGGCGGCGGGTCGGCATCACTTGCAGCGTCAGGTGGTTCATCGTCCGCATGCACTCCAGCAGGTGCCGGAGCTGCTCTTTGAGCACCGCGTCGCCGCCGAGCGGACGCTCCAGGACCGCTTCCTCGATGACGTACCCCACGCGTGGCGGTGTCTTCCGGTACAGCACCGCGCCACGTTCCATCCGGGCTTCGACGTGCCGGACGATCTCCTGCTCCGTGTACGCCGGTACTCGCGCCTCATACAGTGCCCGCGCGTACGCCTCGGTCTGGAGCAATCCCGGGATGACCATCGTCTCGTACGCACTGATGACGCGTGCCAGACGTTCCAGCCGTACCCAGTCCAGGATCTTCGCGGGGTACTTCTCCTCATCCACCAGCTCGCAGCACGCCTCCAGCGCGCCGTCCGCCCCGAACGCCTGCTCGGCGTCCATCAGCAGGTCGCGCGAGGGAATGCGTTCCGCCCGCTCGACCGCTCCCATCAGGGATTCCGAGATCAGCAGCACATCCGCCGCCGTCTTCTGCGTGTGCCCGGCCCGTACCCGGTGGATACGGATCAGCTCTCCCACGAGCCGCCGCCCGTGCGTCGCTTCACTACTCGTCCCCACAGCCGTCCCGCCCTCCTCACATCGCATCGATGTGGTCCGTGTCCTGCTGGTCACGCTACGCAGCCGGGGGAATGCTCGTAGCCATGACGAGCAAGAAACACCCCGAATGGGTACCCACCGCCGGGCACCAACTGCACCTCACCGGAATTCACTTCGACGCCATCCGGCTCCGGGGCGTGCGAGGCGAGGCCGTGCTCCAGCATCTGGCCACCCTGACGGAGGACGAGCCGGGGCCGGTGGTGCGGGAGATGGCGGGGGCGCGGTGGACGTACTTCCTGATCCCGCCGGGCACGAGCGACGGGTACGACTGGCCGCCGGGCGCGAAGTGCTTCGGGCCGGCCGCGCGCGACCAGTGGGTGGGCATCCCGGCCCCGGACGGCAACACGTATCCGCTGAGCTGGCGGTACGGGGCGCCGGAGGAGGACGAGTTCGTGGACCCGGAGCTGCTGCACGGGCTGGTGCTGGCCCAGCTGGCCCCGGCGGCGGAGGGCGGGTGACCCGAGGGGCGCCTCGGCCTGCGGGGCGGAGGAGCGGTGCGGCCGTCCCGCCGCCCCGCTAGCTCCGCCGCCTGCGGCCCAGCAGCCACGCCAGGTAGACCCCGCCCAGCGCGCCGGTCACCACCCCCACCGGCAGCGGGCCCGCCGTCGGCAGTGTGACGGCGACCAGGTCGGAGGCGGAGAGCAGCAGGGCGCCCATCGCGGCGGCGGGCAGCAGCCCCGTTCCCGTACCCCGGCTGAGGCGGCGGGCCAACTGCGGTGCGCACAGGGCCACGAACACGATCGGCCCGGCGACCGAGACCGCCACCGCGCTGAGCCCGACCGCGATCAGGAGGACGAGGGCGCGGGTGCGGCCGGCCGGGATGCCCAGGCCGCCCGCCGCCTCGTCGCCCATCTCCAGCAGGTCCAGGCGGCGGACCGTGGGCAGGGCGGCCAGCAGGAGGGCGGCCAGGGCGAGGGCGGCGGGGAGGATCTGGTGGCGTTCGGTGGAGCCGAGGCTGCCGATCAGCCAGAGCTGGGCCGACTGGGCGTGGTCCAGGGCGGCCCGGGTGAGCAGGTACGCGTTGACCGAGGCCAGCAGTGAACCGACCGCGATCCCGGCGAGGATCAGCCGGTTGCCCCGGAACGAGCCGCGCCGGGCGAGGAGTTGGACGACCACCGCCGTGGCCAGGCCGCCGCCCGCCGCCCCGGCCGCCACGTACGCCGCGTCGCCGTGCAGCAGGACCAGCAACGCGCCTGTCGCCGCACCGGAGTTGAAGCCCACGATGTCCGGGCTGCCGAGCGGGTTGCGGGAGAGCTGCTGGAACAGCGCCCCGGCCCCGCCGAGCGCCGCGCCCACCACGAGCCCGAGGGCCACCCGGGGCAGCCGCAGCTCCAGCACCACGAACGCGGCCTGCTCCGAACCCGCGCCCAGCAGCGCGCCCAGCACCTCGGCGGGCGGTACGAGACCGTCCCGGGTCAGCGCGAGGGCGCCGCTGCCCGCCGCGAGGAGGGCCAGCAGGAGCGTGACGGCGAGGGGTCGGGGGCGTACGCGCAGGGAGAGGCGGCCGGGGGTGAGGCGCAGGGTGCGGTGGCCGGGGCCCCGGTCCCCTGCGGCCACGGGCCTGCCGGCAGCGCTCATGCCGTCGCCACCGCCTTCCGGGAGGCGGACCGCCGGCCCCGGCCGATGAGCCAGATCAGTACGGGCGCGCCCACGAACGCCGTCACGATGCCCACCTGGATCTCGGCGGGGCGCGCGACGACCCGGCCCACGATGTCCGCGACGAGCAGCAGGCCCGCGCCGATGAGGACGGCGTACGGCATCAGGCGGCGGTGGTCGGGGCCGGTGAGCAGGCGGGCCACGTGCGGGGCGACCAGGCCGATGAAGCCGACCGGGCCGATGGCGGCGGTGGCCGCGCCGCTGAGGAGCACCGTGGCGAGCGTGCCGAGCAGCCGTACGCGTCCGGGGGCGACGCCCAGCGCGCGGCCCGCCTCGTCGCCGAGCGCGAAGGCGTCGAGGGCGGGCGCGACGGTGAGCGCGAGCGCCGCACCGAGGAGGAGGAACGGCAACACCTCCCACAGCACCGGGAGTTCGCGGCCCGCCAACGTTCCGACGGACCAGATGCGCAGGGTCCCGTACGCGTCGGCGTCCAGCACCCCGAGCCCGCTGACCACCGCCCCCAGCACGGCGGTGACGGCCACCCCCGCGAGCACGAGCCCTTCGGGGGTGCCGCGCCCCGCGCCCCGGCCGCCGAGGAGGTACACGACCACCACCGCCACGGCCGCCCCGAGGAGCGCCCACCAGACGACGGCCTGGAGCGAGCGCGTACCGAGCAGCACGGTCGCGGCGACCACCGCGCAGGCGGCCCCGGTGTTGACGCCGAGGATGCCCGGGTCGGCCAGGGGATTACGGGTCATGCCCTGCATCACCGCCCCCGCCAGGCCCAGCGCCGCCCCGGCCGTGACGGCGAGCAGCGTGCGCGGCACCCGGACCTCCCGGACGAGCGAGGCGTGCGGGGCGTCGGGGTCGAACAGCGCGGCCAGCACCTCGGCCGGAGGCACGGGCCGCGCGCCCACGGCGAGGCCGCCGGCCACGGCGAGGGCCAGGAGGAGCAGCCCCGCCGTGAGCCCGGCGGCGTACCGCGTGCGTGAGGCGCCCGTCGCGGCGCGCTTCGGCTTCGTACGGCTCACGTCTGTCTCGGCCTCGGCCTCGTACGGACCACCGTCAGCCGAAGGCCTTCTCGATCTTGTCGATCAGGTTGCCCGCGCTGTAGTAGTCCAGCCGGAAGGTGTCCAGGCCGAGGTCGTACACGCGCTTGTCCTCGACGGCGGGCAGGTCCTTCCAGACCGGGCGCGCGGTGGCGGCGGTGATCTCCTCGGGGGTGTGGCTGACGAAGAGGAGCGAGCTGTCCTTCGCGGTGTCGGCCACCTTCTCCTGGCTGAACTCGGCGAAGTCCGAACGGCCGCCCTGCGTCTGGCCCTTGCCGGCGGGCGGTTCGAGGACGGTGAAGCCGAGCGAGGTGAGCAGCCGGCCCTGGGCGGACTCGGGGGTGAAGACGGTCATCGCGGACTGGTTGTCGCGGACGAGCGCGGCGGGCTGCTTCGGCACGGTGATGGCGGCCTTGACCTCGCCGACCCGCTTGTCGTGGGCGGCGACGACCTCGCTCGCGCGCTCCTCCAGGCCGAGATCCTTGCCGAGGCGGGCGGTCAGGTCCTGCCAGGAGACGTCGTCGTGGCGGTAGAGGAGGGTGGGGGCGACGACGGAGAGCTTGTCGTAGAACTTCTCGGCGTTCTCCGCGCCGGAGGAGGCGCCGACGATGAGGTCCGGCTTCAGCGCGAGGACTTTCTCCACGTCGGGCTCGAAGCCCTGGTAGGCGACCTTGACGCTGTTCTCGGCCGCGGCGTCGGACCACTGGGAGAAGAAGCCCTGCTGGTCGGTGATGACCGAGGGCGGGGTGGCCTGGGAGGCGATGACCGGGGCGTCGAGCGCGAGCAGGTGGCCGGTCATGGTGACGCTGACCGAGACGATGCGCTTCGGCTGGGCGGGCACCTTCTCGGCGGTTCCGGCGTCGTGCTCGACGGAGCGGGTGGCGGTGGCCGCCTTGTCTCCGCCCCGGTCGCCCTTGGCGCTCGCGTCGGCCGCGTCCGCCGCGTCGCTTCCGCCTCCGCAGGCGGTGAGCGCGAGGAGTCCGGCGGCGAGCACCGCCGCGCTCCTGACCCCGGCCCGGAGCCCCGGGAACCCGCCGCGACCGGTCGCCGTCCGGGCCAACTGTCTGCCGTCCATGTCCGTCCCACCCCTTCGACCGCCTGGTGGGCGCGCGGCACCGCACCGCGCGACGGCCCCCCGTGGTCACCTCACACTCAACGAAGCAAGGTTAGCCTTACCTTATCGATGACGCGGTGGGGCGAATGGCACGCAACCACCGCATCACGCCCCCCGTGATCAATTCGCAATCGATTCCCCCCTTGACCGAGACCCATCAACAGAGGGGGCGATTACGCTCCGAACCATGCCCAACAGCCCGTCCCCCACAGGCAGTACCGACGCCGTCGCCCTCACCGACCGTACGGACGACCGCCCCGTCTACGTCATCGGCGGCGGCCCCGGAGGCCTCGCCGCCGCTGCCGCGCTCCGCGCCCGGGGCGTACGGGCGGTGGTCCTGGAGAAGGCGGACCGGGTCGGCGCCTCCTGGCGCGGCCACTACGACCGGCTGCGCCTGCACACCACACGGCGCTGGTCGGCGCTGCCGGGGCTGAAGATGCCGCGCGGGTTCGGGCGGTGGGTGAGCCGGGACGACCTCGTCCGGTACCTGGAGAAGTACACCGAGCACCACGAGCTGGAAGTGGTGACGGGCGTCGAGGTGACCCGGATCGACCCGCACCCCGACGGCTCGGGCGACTGGCAGCTCACCGCCACGGGCGGGCGCGTCCTGCGGGGCCGCGCGGTCGTCGTCGCCACGGGGTTCAACCACACGCCGCGCGTGCCGGATTGGCCGGGGCGCGACACGTTCACCGGCGAGCTGCTGCACGCGGCCCATTACCGCGCCCCGGCCCCGTACGCCGACAAGGACGTCCTGGTCGTCGGCGTCGGCAACACGGGGGCGGAGATCGCGGCGGACCTGGCGGAGGGCGGGGCCTCACGGGTACGGATCGCGGTGCGCACCGCCCCGCACATCGTGCGCCGCTCCACGGCGGGCTGGCCGGCCCAGGCGACCGGCATCCTGGTCCGCCGGCTGCCGGTGTGGCTCGTGGACCGGGCGGGGGCCGTGATGGCGCGGATCGCCGTACCGGACCTCTCCGCGCAGGGGCTGCCACGGCCGGAGGCGGGCCTGTACTCGCGGGTCCGTCAGGGGGCGATCCCGGTGCAGAACGTGGGGCTGATCGACGCGGTGAAGGCCGGCCGGGTGACGCCCGTGGCGACCGTCGCCTCGTTCGACCAGGACGCGGTGGTGCTGGCCGACGGCACCCGCCTCACCCCGGACGCCGTGATAGCCGCGACCGGCTACGCCCGTGCCCTGGAGCCGATGCTCGGCCACCTGGACGTGCTGGACGCGCGGGGCCGCCCGGTCGCCCACGGCGGCCGCACCCCGAAGCAGGCCCCGGGCCTCTACTTCACCGGATTCACCAACCCGATCAGCGGGATGCTCCGCGAACTGGCCCTGGACGCGGGGAAGATCGCCAAGAGGGTGGCGCGGGCGCACTGAGGCCCCGGCCTCCCGGGCGGGGCCCGGCGCGTCCTGCGTGCTTCTGCCTATCGTGACGCCATGGACGTGTTCGACGAGCTGTTGCGGGGCGTGCGGGGCAAGGGTGCGGTGTTCGGGCGGTCGGTGCTGTGGCCGCCGTGGTCCCTGCGCTTCACGGACGGGGCCTACCTGACGCTGTGCCTGCCGATGCGGGGGGCCGGCTGGCTCGTGCCGGAGGGCGGGGAGCCGCTGCGGCTGGCTTTCGGGGAGGCCGCGATCGTACGGGGGCCGGCGCCGTTCACCTTCACCGACGACCCGGCGAACGGTACGGGGGCGGGGGCGCGGGAGGTCCGCTGGGAGGACGAGGCGGCCCCCTCGTCGGGCCACGGCCCCGAACTGGACGGGCCCACCGTGCTGTTGGCCGCCGCCTACGACGTACGGGCCGAGGTCCCCAGGCGGCTGCTCCAGGCCCTTCCGCCGGCCCTCGTCGTGCCCGACGAGGACGACTGCGGGCCGCTGCGCGACTACCTGGTGGCGCAGATCGGGGGCGCGCGGCCCGGCCACCAGATCGTGCTGGACCGGCTGCTGGACTGGATGCTCGTGTGCACCCTGCGGGACTGGTTCGACCGCCCGGAGGCCGAGCCGCCGGGGTGGTACGGAGCCCTCGGCGACGAGGTCGCGGGCCCCGCGCTGCGGGCGATGCACGAGGACCCGGCGCACCCCTGGACCACGGCGGAGCTGGCGGCCCGCGCCGGGGTGTCGCGGACGACCCTGGCGAAGCGGTTCACGGAGCTGGTCGGGGACGGCCCCGTGGCGTACCTGACCGAGTGGCGCATGACCCTCGCCGCCGACCTGCTGACCCGCCCGGAGCTGACGGTGGCGGCGGTGGCCCGACGGGTCGGCTACGCGGACGCGTTCGGCTTCAGCGCGGCGTTCAAACGACTCCGGGGCGAGAGCCCGAGCGCGTACCGCCAGGGGTCCGGCGCGGGCGGGGCCGCACCGGGGCGGACGGCACCGGCTTCGGCTTCGGCTTCGGCTCCGGCGGGGTGAGGGCGGGGTGGGGTGAGGGCGCGGCGGACGGGTCGGCGGCCGTCGGGCCGTGGCGGGGTGAGGGCGCGGGCGGGTGAGGGCGCGGGCGGGTGAGGGCGCGGCGGACGGGCCGGCGGCTGTCGGGCCGTGGCGGGGTGAGGGTGGAGGCCGTGGTGGAGCGCGGCCCGCTCAGCTCCAGGCCAACTCCGCCCGCTGAGAGGCCCGCTCAGCCCCAGATCCCTCCGCCCACGACTCGCTCAGCCCCAGGCGCCCTCCCCCTGCGGTCCGCTCAGCCCCAGGCGCCCTCCGCCGCCGCGTCCTGGAAGACGTCGGCGACATCGCGCGCGGGGCGGCCCAGGGCGCGGCGTACGCCGTCCTTCAGCGGGGCCTCCCGGCTCGTGCGGATCGGGTCCAGCGCGGCGGTCCAGAGCCCGGCCTCCACCTCCGACATGCCCTGCGCGACCAGCCCGTCCCGGAATGCGGCCTCCTCGACCGGGGCGTAGGAGGCGCGGGCACCGCCGGTCGCCTTCGCGATCTCGTCCAGGACGTCGGCGACGCCCAGCGCGCGGGGGCCCGACAGCTCGTACACCTGGCCGTCGTGGCCGTCCTCGGTGAGCGCCGCCACCGCCACCGCCGCGATGTCCTCCGTGTCCACGTACGCGGCCCTGCCGTCCCCGACGGGGAGGGCCAGTTCGCCGGCGCGTACGCCGTCGAGGAAGACGCCCTCGCTGAAGTTCTGGGCGAACCAGCCGGGGCGCAGGATCGTCCAGGCCAGGCCGGAGGAGCGCACGGCCTCCTCGCCCCGGAGGTGCGGGCCTCCGTCGAGGGCCGAGTCGCCGAAGTAGCCCGGCACGTCCACGCCCCGGGCCGAGAGCAGCACCAGCCGTCGCACCCCGGCGGCGACGGCCTGCTCGACGAAGGCGGGCGTCGGGGAGGGCTCGGTGTCCAGCGGGACGATGTAGACGGCGGCGGCCCCCTCCAGGGCGGGCGCCCAGGTGGCCGGGGACTCCCAGTCGAACGGGGTCTGCCCGGACCGGGAGGCCGCCCGGGTCTCCACCCCCAGCTCACGGAGGCGGGCCACCACCCGGCGGCCGGTCTTGCCGGTGCCACCGAGCACCAGGACGGGGGACTGGGCGGGCGATGCGTCGTACGTCTGTGTCATGGATCAAGCCTCGCCCCGCCGCCCGCGCCCCGCCATGGCTCAGCGTCCGGGAGGGATGTCCGCCCGTCCGGCATCTGGGGTCCAGCATTCGGGGCTCGGCGCCCGGGACCCAGCGCCCGGAGTCCGGCGCCTGAAGCCCGTCGCCCGTCGCCCGTGGAGGGGGAACACGGTTGAGGCCCGGATCCACTGGATCCGGGCCTCAACCTTCAGTAGCGGGGACAGGATTTGAACCTGCGACCTCTGGGTTATGAGCCCAGC
>NZ_JBEYKR010000141.1:0-18288 GCF_040703535.1 Streptomyces sp. NPDC007346 | reverse complement strand
ACCGCCATGAAGACCCAGCAGGACTCCTACTTCCTGCGCGGCATGCACGGCGACCGCAAGAACAAGACCGGCGGCACCAAGAGTGTCTCCATCGCCCTCGCCACCGGCGAAGGCGCGGCGATCACCGACCACGAAGCGGCGGCGGGCTTCAGCTACAAGACTGTCACCTTCGACAAACCAGGTGGAAAGGTTCTCGGCAAAACGGTCAGCCGCCCCTGGCACCACGAGACGGCGAAGAAGGTCCGGGACTGGGGAACCGTCACCGCCAACCTCACCGGAATTTCCGGCACGAAGAGCTGGGTCTCCCTCGACAACGGCGCGGGCAGCGCATGGCGCACCACATCGGCGGCCCTCAAGCACGACACCGTCGCCGGCCGGGTGATCGAGGCCGATGACTTCGGTGACGACGCCACGTCGGCCGATGACCAGTGCACCCGTACGACGTACCCGGCCAACACCACCGGCATCATCACCCTGCCCTCCCGCGTGGAGACCGTCACCAAGGCCTGCTCCGCCACGGTGGACCGTTCCAAGGACGTCCTGAGCGACACCCGTTCCGCCTTCGACGGCGGTGCTTACGGCGCGGCGCCGACGAAGGGCGATGTCACCGCCACCGCCACCCTCAAGAGCCACGACGGCTCCAAGGCCACCTACCTGGAGTCGGGCGCCACCTACGACGTCTACGGCCGGCCGCTGACCACCACCGACCTCACGGCCGACGTCACGGTCACCGGCAGCGCCGCACCCATACGCACGGCTCGGACGGACGGTCGTACCAGCACCACAACGCACATCCCCCCGACAGGTTTCGCCACCCAAGTCAAGACTACGACGCCGCCGGCGAAGACCGGCGACGCCACCACGGCCCAGACTGTCACCACAGACGTCGCCCCGGGCCGCGACCTGGCAACGAAGCAGACCGACACCAACGGCAACGTCACCGAGTTCAAGTTCGACGCGCTGGGCCGCACCCTCAAGGTCTGGCTCGCGGACCGGCGCACCAGCCAGACACCGACCCAGCAGTTCGACTACACCATCGCCGAAAACACCCCGGTGTCCGTGGCAAGCCGGACGCTGAACAACGCAGGCGGACAGATCACGTCGTACACCCTGTACGACGGATTCCTCCGCGATCGCCAGACCCAGAGCCCAGGCCCCGAAGGCGGCACCCTCGTCAAGGACACCTTCTACGACGAGCGGGGCCTGGAAGCAACGGCCTTCGCGCCTTACTACGTGACGGGTAAACCGTCCACCACCACCGTCAGACCCGACAACGCTCTGTCCGTCGAAACGCAGACCCGGACCACCTTCGACGGCCTGAACCGCCCCGTCGAGAGCCGCCAGATCGCGGGCAACGGAGACGGCGGCACTGTCCTCGCAATCACCAGAACCATCTACGGCGGCGACCGCACCACCGTGATCCCGCCCGTAGGCGGCACCACGACCACCACCCTCGCCGACGCCCGAGGCAACACCACCGAACTGCGCCAGCACCGCACCCGCGCAGCCGACTCCGCATACGAGACCACCCGCTATCACCACACACCCCACGGCCAGCTGAGCAAGGTCACCGACCCCGCGGGCAACAACTGGACCTACGAGTACGACCAGCTCGGCCGCCAGACCAAGGCCACTGACCCCGACAAAGGCATCACCACCAGCCAGTACGACGACCGCGGCCAGCTGACCTTCAGCAAGGGATCCCGCACCGACGTTCCCGGCCTCGCCTACGTCTACGACGGCCTCGGACGCCAGACCCAAGTACGCGAGGAATCGGCCAGCGGAAAGCTACGCATCCAGCAGGTCTACGACACCATCGCCGGGGCCAAGGGGCAGCTCGCCGAGTCCATCCGCTACGTCGACGGGAACGCCTACACCGCCAAGGTCGTCGCCTACGACACCCTCTACCGTGCATTCAGAACATCCGTGGTCATACCAGCGGTCGAAGGCAAGCTCCAGGGCACCTACCAAACGACCACCGCCTTCTTCCCGTCGGGGCTGTCGGGCGGGATAAGCTACGGCGCTGCCGGCTCGTTGCCCGGCGGGTCGTTCAGCTACACATACGAGGACGAGACCCTCCGCCCCATCACGGTCTACGGGCAGGGCATGACGTCCAGCACCGCCTACAGCTACACCGGTAAACCCCTGCAGTACTCCATGGGTCTGACCGGAAGCCTCAACAAGACCCAGGTCACCAACACCTACGAGTGGGGCACCCAACGGCTCTCCACCTCTCGGGTCGACCGACAGGACCAGCCCGGCGTCGACCGCCACGCCACCTACCGCTACGACGAAGCCGACAACGTCCTGTCCATCGCCGATGTCTCCCGCTCCGGCACGGACAACCAGTGCTTCACCTACGACCACCTCGGCCGCCTCACCGAAGCGTGGACCCAACCCCTGACCAACTGCGCGCCGGCCCCGGCAGGCGACAAGCTCGGCGGCCCGGCGCCGTACTGGCAGTCCTTCACCTACGAAAACGGCAACCGCAAGTCCGAGATCCGGCACGACCCCACGGGTAACGCGGCCCAGGACATCACGAGCAACTACGCCTACCCCGCCCCCGGCGCGGAGCGCCCCCATGGCGTCACCTCGATCACCACGACCGGCCCCGCAGGCAGCAAGACCAACTCCTACGGCTACGACGCAGCCGGCAACACCACCACCCGCCCGGGGCAGGCCCTGACCTGGGACGCCGAGGGCCACCTCGCCACGGTCACCGAGAACGACAAGACCACCACCTACCTCTACGACACGACCGGCAACCGGCTCATCGCCCGCACCCCCACGGAGACGACCCTCTACCTCGGCCACACCGAGCTCACCCTCGCAACAGGCGCCGACAAGGCCAAAGCAACCCGCTACTTCGGCATTGGTGGCGGCCACTCCGTCATCCGCAACGACGACGGCACCTTCGCCTTCACCATCGCCGACCACCACAGCACCGGCGAACTCGCCATCCAGGCGACCAACCTCGCCCTCACCCAGCGCCGTGCCCTTCCCTTCGGCGCCCTCCGAGGCGCGACCCCGACGACATGGCCCGGAACCAAGGGCTTCGTCGGCGGCACCGATGACACCGAAACCACCGGCCTCACCCATCTCGGCGCCCGCGAATACGATCCCGACCTCGGCCGCTTCATCTCCGTCGACCCGATCCTCGATCTCGCCGACCCCCAGCAGATGAACGGCTACAACTACGCCAACGACAACCCCGCCACCCTCTCGGACCCCGACGGCCTGAGGCCGATGGCGACGGGCGGCAACGCGCGGGACGAGGACGCCTACGAGCGCAGGAACGGCACGGTCACGATCCCGAGGCCCGGCAAGAAGTTCATGCCGATAGCGGATCCGTACAGGGCACCGCAGCCGTACCCGGAGCCGACCATGAACGACCTTCGCTTCCTGCAGTTGAACGGAAAGAGTCTGCCCTTCCCGAAGGAGCGGCGTTCGGAATTCATCGCGACTTATCTATACAAGCTAAAAAAATCCCTATATACATTGGGAGGTCGCGACGACACCGAAACCACCATCAAGGAATCCGTATTCTTCGAGACTTGCCATACGGGCGGGTTCTCATGCGAAGACGACCTCATGGCAGAGCACATTGCAGGCGTGCTGCTAGAGGTCGGGCTGGACGGCAACGGTGGGCGGGGCGCTGGGCGCGGTAAAGGTAGAGGTAGGCAAAGCGGAAGGTGCCCAGGGAAGCACAGTTTCATAGCTGGCACACGGGTACTCATGGCCGATGGAACGACCAAACCCATCGAGCAGGTGAAAACTGGCGACAAGGTACTGGCCACCGACCCCAAGACCGGGAAGACTCGCGCCGAGACCGTCACCGCAGAAATAAGGGGCCAAGGCACCAAAAACCTCGCCCTCATCACAATCGCCCCCACCCAGGGCGACATGGGCGAACCCAAGACCATCACCGCCACCGACAGCCACCCCTTCTGGGACCCGGAAGTCGGCAAGTGGATCGACGCCACGGACCTGGCCCCCGGACAGCAGCTCCAGACCAGCTCCGGTACGCGCGTCCAAATTGCTGACGTCGATCGCTGGACCCAAGAAGCGGCCGTCTACAACCTCACGATCAGCAACCTCCACACGTACTATGTGCTGGCCGGGCACACGCCGGTCCTCGTTCACAATTCGAATGGAATTTGTGGAAGTGCGGATGCGTACAGCTTCAGGCGTACGGAGGCTCTGTCAGGCAACGCGTCCAAGAGGAACGTCGATTCGCTAACTGCTTCAATGAAGGAGAATGGATGGCAGGGCGATCCGATATCCGTGGCGAAGATCGGTGATGACCTGTACGTCCTGGACGGTCACCATCGTGTTGCCGCGGCGAAGCGTGCGGGGATTGATGTGCCGTATCGGGTGCGTTCGGATGCTGACATTCGTGCCAGGTATCCCGGAGGCGCCGATGACATCACAACTGCCTGGGCCGAGGTAGGGCCGGACCGTCTGGTGAACAAGCACAAGAGACCGGGGTATCGATGACGGGCCAGATTTTGAGGGAAGTCGAGGCGTACTTGCAGGCCCTCTCCCGGGTGCGCAGCGCTGTTCAGCACTGTCATCCGGGTGGGCAAGGGCTGGCTAGCATCCTCCATCTGTATCGGTCGCGAGCCCTGGAGAAGGCCGGGCATATCTGGGAAGGTGTTGAATACAACGTCCACGGTTCTGGATGCCTTTTCATTGAGGCCAGTGGGGCCGAAGTGGACGTGGACTTCCTAGAGGAAGGGACGGAAATATTTGATGCCTGGAGGGTCAGGAGGCTTTCGATAAGCCTCGGTCAAGAATCCACGGGAAGCCTGGACGAAATCGTTGCCGCGTGCAGAATTTTGGTCTCGCTGGGACGCTTGTCGGAGCCGCGCAGCGGATGGTTTTCGACAGTTGAGTAGCACCATCCACTGGTCGGTCTGAAGGTCGATTCCATTCCTATCCGGGGTCGAATTGAAATGACGAGGCCCCCTCTTCCTGCAGCTCTTGGAGAGGGGGCCTCGCGGTGCTTTGACGGCAACGCTGACGGCAACGTCAGAGGACGACGGCTGCGGTGGGCGGGTCGTCCGGGGTGTCGGTCTGGCTGAGGATGCTGCCGAGGGTGTCGATGGCCTGGCGCTGGAGGCGGAGTCGTACGTGGGCGTAGACGCCGGCGGTGACGCCGATGTGGGCGTGGCCGAGGAGTTCCTTGATGACGACGAGATCGACGCCCTGTTCCAGGAGCAGGGTTGCGGTCGAATGCCGGAGGTCGTGGAAGCGGATCGTCCGGAGCCCTGCGCTGTGAAGGAGGCGGTGGAAGCGGCGGGTGATGTTGGTGGGGTCGAGCGGTCTGCCCTTCGGGGTGGTGAAGACGAGCCCGTTGTCCGTCCATCCCGTTCCGGCTGCCTGGCGCTCTTCCTGCTGCCGTTTCTGGTGGATCTTGAGGGAGCTAATGCATTCGGTGGGGAGTGCGATGCGGCGTTCGGAGGCCAGGGTTTTGGTGTTCAGGACGGTCAGGCCCTGGGTGCGGGTGCGCTGGAGGGAGCGGTGGATGGTGGCGGTGCCGCCGTTGAGGTCGAGGTCTTCCCAGTGGAGGCCGAGGAGTTCGCCCTTGCGGAGTCCGGTGCGCAGGGCGAGTTCGTACAGGGCGTGAAGCCGGTCGGCGCGGGCCGCGTGAAGGAGTCGGCGGGCTTCGGTAGCGGTGAGGGGCTGGAAGCGCTTGGGGCGGGGCGTGGGCGTCTTGGCGTTCCGGGCGACGTTGCGCGGCAGTTCGTCCTCACGGACGGCGTGTTCCAGCGCGGACTTGAGGACCGCGTGGACGTACGTCACGGTCAGCGGCGAGAGCCGCTTGTTGCAGCACTGACCGATGGCGCAGCAGGACCGCCGGACGGAGTCCCGATTCTGGGCGCAGCACTGGCAGGTGGTGCGGAGCCCGTCGAGGAAGGTGCGCACGTCACGGGTAGTGAGCCGGGCGAGCTTCTTGACGCCGAGGCCAGGGTTGAGGTGGAGGCGGATGGAGGCCGCGTAGCGGGTGTGGGTGTTCTCCCGAAGGTGGTGCACGGCGACGCCCTCCAGCCAGTACGCGAGATAGGCGCTCACTGTGCTGTCAGCTGCGGCGACGGGGAGGCCGCGGTTGCTGGCGGCGATCTTCTCGGTGAGCTTGGTCATCGCGTCTTTACGGGTGGCGCCGTAGACGCGGACGCGCTTGCGGGTGTTGCCGGGGGCCAGGACGTATCCGGCGGCTTCCCAGCGGCCATCCTTGCGCTGGTAGACGGTCCCGTCGCCGTTCGCACGGGCGCGGGAGCGACGGGACGGAGCGGGGCGAGCTGTGGTCATCAGGCGGCTTCCTGTTCCAGGCGGGTGCGGATGAAGTCGGTGAGGGCGTGGGTGGGGATGCGGCGGGCGCGGCCGAGGGTGATCGAGGCAAGCTGGCCGGTGCGGAGCAGGTCGTAGACGGTGGAGCGGCCGAGCTGGAGGCGGGCCATGACCTGGGGCACGGTGAGCAGATCCAGCACCGGGGCCGCTTCCGTGCGGAGGACGACGAGCGGGGGCGAGGTCATCAGCAGCCTTCTTCGGCCGCGAACTGCCGTTCCAGTTCCCTGCGGTGCCAGACACCGGCGGCGAGGAGGGCCGCGCCGGGGCTGTAGCCGGTGCCGAGGTAGTCCCAGTGGCCGACGACGAGCGTGGTCGTCGTGTCGGACTCGGGCAGGCTGGCGTGGGCTCGGGCCTGTTCGGTGCGCCAGGTGCGGCGGGCGTCGCGCAGCGCGCCGAGGGTGGTGGAGTAGCGGCGGGACTTGGTGGAGAAGTGGCCCCGGAAGCCGAGCATGTGCGCCCACTTCCAGAGCTTGAGGCCGGTGAATTCCGGCAGCCTGCCCAGGTCCCAGCAGGTGCGGATCATCTGCCGGACGTGGCGGGCGACGGCGAGGCGGAGCAGGGGTCGGGCCTGTCCGGTGCCGTCGCAGGCGGTGCAGGGGAGCGGGGTGCCGTGGGGCAGGAGGGTGGCGCCGCGTCCCTGGCAGGGGCGGCAGAACAGGGCGTGGTCGAGGGTGCCGGAGGCGTCGGCGGACTTGGTGGCGTACTTGGCCACGTAGGCGGCGACGGCCTGGTCGGTGAGTTCGGCATCGGTACCAAAGGCGGCGATCTCGCGCACGTCGAGCTGTGTGCCCCAAGAGAGCTCGCGCTCCCCGATCGCGTCCGACGCGACGGCCACCCGGACCCGGAGGGCGGCAGCCCGGATGGCCTCCGTGAGCATGGCGACGGTGGCAGACGGGGGCGGAGGCGTGGTGTTGCCGTCGGGGCCGTCGAGCCGGATGACGGCGTGGAAGTGGACCAGGCCGCGCTTTTGGTACTCGGCGACTTTGGCGAAGGAGATCCGCAGCACGGCGCGGGCGGCCTTCTGGGTGAGGCCGAGCCGGGCGGCGACCTCGCGGCGCAGGTAGATCGTGAAGCGGGCCCACAGGGTGGAGGCGTGGGCGTTGAACAGGACCGCGCCCGCGTAGTCGTACGTCGCCGGGTTCAGCGGCGTCCCGATCAGAGCGTCCGTGGGGTCATGGAGCTTGCGGCACCGGCAGGGCCTGATGTCGCCGCCGGGGGTGGTGGGGCGGTTGTGGACGTGGCCGAAGGAGGGGGCGGTGAGGGTGGCGAAGACGCGGGGGTGGGTGCGGACGGTGTCGGGGACGGTCTTGCCACCGGAGAGGCCGGCGCGGATGAGGTGGTAGGTGTCGGTGGCGTAGACGCGGGAGCAGGCCGGGCAACGGGAGGAGCGGCGGTTGCCGCACGTGGTGAGCAGGCTGCCCGTCGGTTCGGCAGCCGAGGTGTAGGAGCGCAGGATTTCGCCGGTCGTGGTGTCGACGGTGGTGGTGTGGCCGGTCAGGCGGACGGGTTCGGCGCAGCCGCCGAGGCGTTCGACCTGCTGCTGCGCGCGGTCGAAGTCGGGGTGGTTGACCAGGTGGATCAGGTCCCGTACGGCGGGGCTTGCCACGTGGCGCAGGTCCAGGGTGACCATTCGGGGCGTGTCCCTTCTGTTCGGGTGGGTGGCCCCGAGCAGCAACCAGCCGAACTGGAAGGCGTGTTGGTGCTGCTCGGGGCATGGCGAACCAGGCCCAGGGGCGGGCGTGGGTTCAGCGAGGGGGATGCGGCCGGTGGGGGCCGGTGCTCAGAGCTGAGCGAGCGCGGCGGTGGCCACCGGCAGGGCGATGCCCATGCGTGTGCCCAGGTGGGCGGCGGTGATCGGTGTTCCGTGCTCGGCTCGGTGGGTGTCCGCGATGCGCCGGGCCGCGTCCAGCAGGGCGGCAGGCAGGGCAGGGCCGGAAGCGGGTCGGCCTGTCGTGGTGACGGCGACCGGCGGAGCGGCGGCCGGAGCGGGCTCCAGCTCCTCGATCAGGGAGGCGACGAACTGCGGGGCGGGCATCGGGGGTGCCGATTCGGGTGATGGTGCGACGTCGGGCACCGGATCGGCGGCAGGGGTGGCGGCGGTGGCCTCCAGGTTCTGGGTGGGGCGGGTGTGGGTGTGGAACTGGGCGAGGAAGGCGGGGCCGACGTGGCCCCAGCCGAGGAGCAGGAGCGGGGCGACGGTGTCCAGGCAGGCCCGTCCGTAGCGTCCGGCCAGCAGGGGTTCGGCGGTGTTCAGCGCGAGGGTGAGCAGGCCGCACAGGTGCAGCAGCCGGGTGCCGGCCTTCAGCTCCGCCTTGGGGACGCCGCGCAGAGCGAGGAACCGCAGCGCGACCAGGAGCCCGACCACGGACAGGTCGACCATGGGGGCGATCAGTGGCGCGATCGGGTGGGGCACGCCGAGGCGCAGGGCGAGGGCCCAGACGTTGCCGAAGGAGAAGACGAAGGCCAGGGCCGCGATGACCGCCATGACCACGGTCACGGTGCGCCGGGTGAACCGTTCCTCCGCCATGTCCTCAACCTCCTTTCCGGTGTGGGCTTTCGGGGCTACTTGGTGAGCGAGGGCAGGGGTGTCGTGGTCCGGCCGGTCGAGGCGAGGAGGGTGTCCAGGCACAGGTCCGGGTCGACGCTCAGGTGCGAGGTGGCTTCGGCGACGCGGGCGGCGTCGGTGTCGGAGACGTAGGGGGTGCGGATGCGGGTGTAGCCGGGGCGGCCCTGCATCGCCATGACGGCGACGCCGACGTAGGCGGGGTCCTGCAAGGTGACCGGGCTGGCATCGGGCCAGTTGCGGATGTCGTCACCGAGTGCGGCCACCGCGGCTTCCACGGTCTTCTGCGCGAAGGACAGTCCGATGGGGCACACGTCGCGGATGAAGGTGGGGATGGCGTCGCCGGTGGTCTTCTGGCTGATCAGGATCACCAGGACGCCGACGCTGCGGCCCTTCTTGACCAGGTCCTCCACCAGCCGGGCGTTCTCCGCCGTCAGCGCGCCCAGACGTTTCGTCTCGGCGTCGCTGCCCTTGTACTCACGGAAGTACGTGTGCGCCTCATCAATGATCAGGACCGTGAGCGGCCACTGCGGCGAGGGGCCGACGTGCCACATGTTCTTCACGCCCAGCACGTCCCGGATGGTGGCCGAGCGCCGCTTGCGCAGCTCCACCAGGCGCTTGAACAGCGCGTTCGCTTCATCGAGATCGTCTCCGCAGAACGCGAACATCCGCTTGACCAGGTCGGCGTAGTCGCCCTCCGAGGCCCGCGACACCTTCCCGTCCGCACCCGCGATCTGCACGGACGCAGACGGCGCGAAGTCACAGACGAACTTGTTGACCCCGGAGGTCTTGCCCGCGCCGGGGACGCCGGCCACGGTCACCCCGGGCACGTTGGCCAGGGACACGCACACCTTGGCGGCGTACTCGTCGATGCCCAGCTCCCAGCGCGTCAGGTCCACGGGCGGGAGGCCGGTGGGCCGGTGCGTGGTCGGCGTGGTCAGCGGGTCGGAGCGCACGCCCCGGATCACGACCTTGCCGGGGCCGTCCGGCAGGACGGAGACCCGCGTGCACCGCCAGGCGTCGGCGAGGAACCGCGCCGACTTCTGGTACTCCTCCACGCCGACCTGCGGCAGCGTTTTGGCTCGCACGATCACCCCGAACCGGTCCGGCTTCACCTTGATCTTCGGCGTCAGGACTCGGGGCGCGGGGGCGGGGCCGTTCTTCTGCGCGGTGATCTGTGCGAGCAGTCCCGGGGTCTTGTCGGTGACCGTCAGCCCGGCCATCCGCGCGAGCCGTACCCAGCCCCAGCGGACCCGCAGGGCCTGTCGCATGCTGACCCGCGTGCCCTTGTCTGCGCGGACGTAGTGGACCACCGTCACCAGCATCCATACGCCGACCAGCGCCGTAGCGACCAGCAGCGCGTAGGACGCGTATCCCGTGATGGCTTCCATGTCAGGCCCCCTCTTCATGTATCAGGGGGAGCACGTGGGCCAGGTCGAGGCGGGCCGCCTGCTCCGGGATGAGGCCGAGCAGATCGAGCACGGCGGCCGAGACGGCGAAGGTGGCCTTGCCCTCGGTCCCCGGCAGGGGCCGGAGCGGGTACAACTCCCGCCCCGGCACGGAGTTTTCGCAGCGGATCACTGTGCCGCTTCCACGGTCACCAGCTCCAGGCGGGTGGCCCGGTAGGCGACGCCGTCGGAGAGCTGCCCGTTGAAGATCCGTGCCCACGGGGTCGCGAACAGTTCCACCGGCCGCACCATCGCCCCCGGCTTCAGCCCGGCCGCAAGGCCGGTCTCCGGGACGGTGATCTTCAGGACCTCGGCCCGGCCGTCCTCCATCAGCATCACGGTCACCGTGTACAGCGACGCGCCGGTATCCCGGTCGGTGGCGACCTCCCCAGTCTGCTGGTCCTTGATCTTCAGCACCGGTTCGGTGCCCGCGATGCACACCGCCGACGGCAGCAGGGCAACGCGAATACGAGTCATGGCCATGCCATCACACCCCTTGTTCGGTGGAGCCGCTTGATCGACTCGCCATGAGCATAAGGAGATGATCGTAGAACTTGCAACCCCGATTAAGTTGCAACTTCAGTGAGGTGCATGGGCGGCCAGGCGGGAAGCACAGTGATCTACCCGTAGCGGCCTACTGGGCAGGCGATACCGTGGGGTCATGACCCTGCCCTTGGACGAGGACTCCCGACCGCCGTATCTCCAGGCCGCCGCCGCCCTGCGGGACGCGATCCTGACCGGCGAGTTCACATCGGGCGAGCGCCTGCCTTCGGCGAACGTGCTCGGCGAGCGGTTCGGCGTCTCCAGTTCCACCGTCCAGAACGCCCTCCGGGTCCTCAAGCAGGAAGGGCTGGTCTACTCCCAACTCGGCCGGGGCAGCTTCGTGAACTCGACGGCCAGCGGAAGCGATACCCCGGCCGCCCCAGACGCGGACGGAGAGGAACCGGGCCCGGACTGGCCGACCGATCTCATCCGCAACGACGACGGCCGCCCGCCCTACGTCCAGGTTGCCGACTTCCTCCGCCGCGACATCGCGGAAGGCACCTACCCTCCGGGCTCCCAGCTCCCGCCCGCCCGTGAGATCCAAGAGCGCTTCCAGGTAGCCAATTCCACCGCGCAGAACGCCTACCGAAGCCTCAAGCAGGAAGGGCTCGTGTACTCGGTCAAGGGCCGCGGCGTCTTCGTGCGCCAGGCCCCGGAGCCGGGAAAGCACCACGGGCCGATCACGAACTACCTGCTACGGGAGGAGATCGCCCGCGAGGCCCGCGCAGCCGCCGCCGACTTCGCCGACCTCACCGATGACGAACTGATGGCACGGGAAGCAGAGCTCGACCAGCGATGGGTCACGATCCGTGAGGAACACCAGCGGATCTTCAACGAGCGCCGGAAGGTCAAACGTGAGACGAGCCGACGCGGCTTGTTCCTACCACCGCTCCATGACGACGACGCCGACTCGGACGCGTCGCCGCGCGAGAAGCTCGAAACAGCACTGGCCGAATCGAAGAAGCGCCGACAGCAGCGCCCCTGACTGTCAGCCTGGCACCTCGGCCAGAAGCGGTGACAGGGAGAGCTGTTCAGAGTTTCTTTACTTGATCAAGGCGGCCCGCTGACGCGGCCCGCGCCCGCTCCGGCCCGGCGGGGCCGCCGCCCGCTCCTGTCTCCGCCCCGCTGGCGACGGCCCCGCCGGTCCGGGCGCGCAACAGCCAGCACAGCGAACCATCCTGGGGCCCTGCCCCAGACCCCGGCCCTCTCTCTGAGGGGCAGGGGGTCGTGTGCGGGTGCGGCTTCGTCGTGGTGTGGGGGCGGGGTCGCGGGAGGGGTCCCTCGCCGCCCGGTCACCGGAGGCGTACCAGGAACCCCCGGGGGCCGCCAAGGCCGAGCGCACGCGTCACGAGGTGAGCCTTGGCGGCCCCCGGGGAACCCTGGCACGGCGAAGCTGCCCGACCGACGAGGGACCCCCTCCCGCTCAGGCCCCGATCCTGCCGGAGTCCCGGCTCCCCGCGTGGTGGGGCACCCCTGTGGGTGGGTGTCTGCCGGATCGCCCCCGGCTGATGTGCCGGCCGGGCGTACCGTGGAGCGGGAGGTGGTGAGTTGATGATTACGGAGCTGGCCGACAACGTCCGAAAGTACCGGCGTCGCGCGGGGATGAGCCAGGAGGAACTGGCCCATGCCGCAGGTGTTTCCCCGGGCACGGTACGCAAAGTCGAGCAGGGTGGCACTCTCCGCATGGAGACCCTGCACACGCTCGCCCGCGCGCTGGGGGTGACCACCGCCGCCTTGATGGCCTCCGATGCCCCCGAGCCCGTCGGGCAGACCGAGGAGCCGAACCGCGTCAACCTGATCCAGCTCCGCGCCGTCCTCACCCCAGCCGTCGGACTCGTGGACCAGGACGCCGAAGCCGTGGCCGAGGAACCGAACCTGCGCATCTTCCGACGGACGCTGCAAGACGCACGGGTGCTGTACTTCTCCGACAGCTACAAGAGCGTCGCGGCCCAACTGCCGAACCTGCTGCGTGATGCCGCACAAGCCGTCGCCTACTACGACAGCGGGGACGAGCACCGGCAAGCCCTGCTCGCCCGCGCCGAGGCGCTGCGTCTGGCCGGCACCTACCTCACCCAGGTACGGCAGTACGACATCGCGTACGCCGCCGTGCGCGGCGCCATCATGGACGCCCGTCGGGCCGGAGACATGCTCGCGGCGGGCTCGGGTGTCGGCTGCATGTGCTGGCTGCTGGTGAGGCAGGGAAGGTTGGACGAGGCGGAACAGGTCGCTGCCCAGAGCATGGAAGCGGTGGAGCCGAAGATCACCGGGGCCGAGCCGGACCACTACGCGGTGTGGGGCGGCCTGGCGATGGAGGCCGCAGCCGCAGCCGCGAGGAACAACCGTCCCGACGAGGCGAAGGCGTACCGTCAGGCCGCCCGCGTCGCGGCAACCGCTGTCGGGACGGCGCATCGCAACGTCTCCCGGCACTGGTCAGTCTTCGGGCCGGTCACCGTCGCGGTCAAGGCGCTCGAAGACTCCCTGGTCGTTGGCGATGCCCGCGCGGTGGTGCGCAAGGTGGGCGAGCAGGAGGAGTTGTCGCCCAAGGCGTGGAAGCGCCTGGGCAGGCCCAGCGCCAACGACGGGAACCGTTTCACCCTCGATGTGGCGCGCGCCCACACCCGGACCGGCGACCTGTCCGCCGCCATGGAGGAGTTGACCCGCGCCAGGGAAGCCGCCCCGCAGTGGCTGCGGCACCAGAACGGGGCCGCCGAGACCATGCAGGAGATCCTGGGCAAGCGCAAGCGCACCCTCACGACGGAGATGCGCGAAATGGCCGACTACCTGGGCGTTGTCGGGTAGCTGCCACGCAGCGTGGCAGTTCGCGAACCAAGAGTCGCGAACTGCCATGACGCTCACCTGGGGTGATGATCACTCAGTGCCTACGGTCGGTGTGTCCACCATCAGTGACCCAGGCCGGGGGTGCCCAGTGAGCCAGCCCAGGAGCGATGCCGACCGCATGCGTCGCAAAGACCTGTACGACGCCGCGTCGGGTGGGGGAGGCCCCCGCTTACTGCCGTGGACCAGCCCGGAGGGGAAGCCCTGCTACCTGAGCACCGACGGCCGGGGCTACCTCTCCACCCTCGCCGACAGCATCGAGACGGTACAGCTCAACATGGGCCAGGAGCTGCTGGAGCACGCCCGAGAAGCCACGGCTCCCGGAGTGCCAACTCTGTCGGCCACCGAATACCGTTGGCTGGCCCGCCGGTTGACCGAGGCCCTGGCGGACGCGCTCCGAGTAGCCGACTCGCGCGGGCAGCGCCTCCCGGACCCGGAAGAGGAAGAGGTGGACGAGGGTGCCTGACTCTGCGGACACCGACGCACCGGTCCGCGACGCCGCACGGGGGCGCTATCGCTTCCGCGAGTACCACGTGACCACCGTCCCCGACCCCCTGGCCCTGCCGGCCTTCACGGCGCTCTGCGTCACCGGCGAGGAACGCAACTGCGGTGCCACATCCGGCACCCTGCACACCCCGGACGAGCTGACGCACTGGATCGCCGAACACTGCGCCCAGACCGGCCACCAGCACTACGAGCAGACCGTCCGCGCCATACTCCGTGCCGAGCCCGGCGCGTGGCAGTAAATCCCTGCGCCGACACCCCACCAGCGGCAGCACCACCGTGCGCCCCGCGCTCCTGACGGCAGTAGCGACGGCAACACCCACGGATTCTCCCGCACAACCACGGACACCAGCGGAGCCCGAACCCGCCGCTGATCTGCGAATACGTAGATGGAGAGGGGCCGCGTAGCACACGTACTATGTGCTGGCGGGACAGACTCCGGTCCTGGTTCACAACTCCAACGGGTGGTGTGGACCTGGCCTGAGAACGACATCGGAAGCTGGTATCAGCCCGAATGATGCCAAGCGAATTCAGAATGCCGCCGACAAGGCGGGGCAGCCAATAATCGTGGTCGGAAGCCGCGCAAACGGAACCCCCAACCCGACGTCAGACTGGGACTACATCCTGTCTGGCCCGTCCAGAACTCGTCACAGCGTCAAGAATTCGCTGCCAAGAGGGACGGGTGATGGTGAAGGGAGCGGGCGCGGTCGAGACTTCTGGCAAAGCTATAATCCGAACCGCCCCGACTACGCAGAGCTGGATCGGAATAGGCCGTACGTGGTATTCGAGCCCCGGAGCAGGTGAGGACTTGAGAGCGTCAGAGCGCGTCATCAACGAGGTCGCTCAAGGGCTCCGCGCCCTGGACGATGCTGTGGCCTGGTTCTCCTCGTTGGAACAGGCTCAGCAGAAGGCGGTACTGCACGAGGTTGTTCGTTACGCCATGCAGGCCCATGCAACGGTGAACGACGCGAGTGAGGGGCTACCGCGATCAGGCGTCAAGCCGACCATGACCCCGGCAGTGCTGATTGTCCGGGAACCGATTCTCGAACAGATGGGGAAGATCATAAATCTGCCCCCCGGTGAGTACGTGAAAGCATTTCGCGTCCTCGTGTCTACGTTCGCAGTAGCTGACACGCGACGAAGAGAAACGGAGTGCCGAGGAACTTGTAGCCACGCCTGGCACAACCTGTCGTAAGCGCCGACGCCACCGGCGCACCGAGGGGTAGATTGCCAAGGGTTTCAGAGTTCACTTGGGCGCACATTGGGAGCCCCCGCCGAGTCGGTAATCGGCGGGGGCTCTCGGGCGTTTGACGGCAACGCTGACGGCAACGTCAGCGGACGAGCGTTGCGGCAGGCAGCTCGTCAGGGGGTTCCTCGGCGTGGCCGAGGACGCCGCTCAGGGAGTCGATGGCTTGGCGTTGGAGGCGGAGCCGGACGTGGGCGTAGACGCCGGCGGTGACGCCGATGTGGGAGTGTCCGAGGAGTTCCTTGATGACGACGAGGTCCACGCCCTGCTCCAGGAGAAGGGTCGCGGTTGAGTGTCGGAGGTCGTGGAAGCGGATGCGGCGGAGTCTGGCCCGGTCGAGGAAGCTACGGAAGCGACGGGTGAGGTTGGCAGGGTCGAGAGGTCCACCGGTCGGCGTGGTGAAGACCAGGCCACTGCCCTTCCAGTCCGAGCCGACAGCCTGGCGCTCCATGTCCTGCCTCTCCTTGTGTTCCTTGAGGGAATGGAGGCATTCGGTCGGGAGGGCGATGCGGCGTTCGGATGCTCGGGTCTTGGTGGGCAGATGTGTGAGACCGCCGGTGCGGGTGCGCTGGAGCGAGCGCCGGATGCTGGCCGTTCCGGTGGTGAGGTCGAGGTCTTCCCAGTGGAGGCCGAGGAATTCGCCCTTGCGGAGTCCGGTGCGCAGGGCGAGTTCGTCGTTACGCACTGGCTGTCACCGCCTGTTCGCGTGACGGGCCGCCGTGGAGGAGTGCGGCGAGGCGTTCGAGGTTGGGGGTGTTCAGTGCTTGAGGCCGTCGCGGGCGCCGAGGGCCCAGGCGGTGCGGATCATGGGGGCGGCGTGCTCCGGCACGGACTCGAACCCGGGGTCCCTGATTCTTTTCAGCTGATGGTCGAGTGTGCCCGTGACGGCTTCGATGCCCTTGGTGGCGTACTTGGCGACGTATTCGGCGGCCTTGCCCCGGTGATCGTGGTCCCGGCCTCGAAGGCTGTGGACCGGATGATCCCGGTGTCGATCTGCTTGCCGACGGTGAAGGAGTGGGTGCGGCCGTTGATTGCGGGTCCGTCGATGTGGGCGCGGGTGGCCGCGATCCGGATGGCGTCGGTGAGGAGGTCGGGAGCGGCCCAGGCGGGTGGTGGTGTGCGGCTGCCTGCGGGGCCGTTGAGGCGTATCACGGTGTGGAAGTGGGTCTGTCCGCGCTGCTGGTACTCGCCGACCTTGGCGTACGAGACCCAGATGATCTTGCGCAGGAGGCGTTGCGGGATACCGGCTGCGGCGGCGATGCCGCGGCGGAGGTGGAGCATGAAGCGGGCCCACAGGGCAGGGGCGTGGGCGTTCCACAGGACGGTGCCGGTGCAGTCGTACCGTTCGGGGCCAAGCGGGGTGCCGAGGAGCGTGTCGCCTTTGGTGTGGGTGTGTCCGCAGCGGCAGCGGGCGGAGCCGTTGACGTGTCGCTCGTGGACCTGCCCGTATGACGGAGCGGTGAAGGTGGCAAGGACGCGGGGTGGGTGGCGACCTGGTCGGGGGTGCTCTTGCCGCCGCGCAGGCCGGTGGCGATGGGGCGGAGGAGCCCTCGCGGTGACGTGGCGCGGTCAGCTCGATCGGGCCGACGTCGGTCAGTATCGTCTTGGCGCGGGTGTCGGTGCGTGAGTTGCCGCTGTTCTCCCGGTGGGATCGCGCTTGTCGTGGCTGAGGTGGTCGGTGAACCCTCCCTCGAGAGTGGGCTCCAGGAGCCGTTCGGGCAGCTGCTGGAGCCTGGAGCAGCCCCACCCTCGCCTGTCAGCTGTGGGCCCCGGCCTCATTCCGGCCCGCCGGCTCGTCGAGCAACCTGTCGTCCGCAGACTGCGGCGGCATCACCTCGGACGGCTCGACGGTGTCGACCTCGGACGCGTTGCTGCTGGTCATCGATGCGCCGCACATGATCGGAAATGGCACCGAACAGTCTGCAGTTCCTCCCCGGGGTGGATGAAAGTGAGACTGTTCACAAACCGGATGCCCGGTTTTAAGCTGCTTGGTGTCTACATAAGTCCCTGGCTATTCACACAACATCTTCATAGAGTCCGCTCAGCTCCTCACATGTGAGAGGAGCATCATGCACGGGCGGGGTGGGGACTTTGTGGGGGCAACTGCGTTGCCGGAGAACAACCGGGCTGGTCGCGGGGGGTATCGGTCTTGCTGTGCTGGCGAGCCTGGCGCCGCAGGCGGCCGCCGCGCCGACGGCTCGTTCCGTTGCTCCGGCGAGTGAGGCCGGGGAGACCGGAGAGGGCGGGGCGACCGCTGATGCCGCGCAGGCGGAGGCGAAACGGACCGGTCGGCCCGTTGAGGTGACGTCGCTGCGTGGCGAGAGCAGTGAGGTGTTCGCGACGCCTGAGGGGAATTTGGAGGCGCGGGAGTATCTGCGTCCGGTGCGGGCGCGGGTGGAGGGCGAGTGGCGTCCGGTCGATACCGGTCTTGTCCGGTCGGCCGATGGTGGTGTGGCGCCGAAGGTGACGACGGTGGGTCTGTCGTTCTCCGGTGGCGGTGATGCGCCGCTGGTGCGGATGACGAAGGCCGGTCGTGAGCTGGCCCTGTCGTGGCCGGGGGAGCTGCCGGCTCCGGAGCTGGACGGGCCCAGGGCCACGTACCGGGATGTGCTGCCGGATGTGGACCTGCGGATGGAGGCGCAGGAGGACGGCTTCACGCAGCTGCTGGTGGTCAACTCCGCCGAAGCTGCGGCCAACGAGGAACTGTCGGAGCTGCGGCTGAAGTTGGCCGCGGACGGTATGGATGTGCAGCAGACGTCCGGCGGCGGTCTGGAAGCGGTCGACAAGGGCGCGGGCGG
>NZ_JBEYKR010000140.1:0-18303 GCF_040703535.1 Streptomyces sp. NPDC007346 | reverse complement strand
CCGGGGCGGGGCCGGGGGCCGGCGGCCCGGCCGGGGTGCGGCCGGGGGCCGGCGGGCCGGCCGGGGTGCGGCCGGAGGCCGGCGGGCCGGCCGGGGTGCGGTCGGGGGTCGAGGTCATGGCGGTCACTCCCACCTGATCCGGGGGTCGAGCCAGGCGTAGACGAGGTCGGTGAGCAGCTGGACGACGACGAAGACGGCGACCAGGAGGAGCAGCAGGTCCTGGACGACCGGGTAGTCGCGGCGGCTGAGGCCCTGTTCGGCGAGCTGGCCGAGGCCCGGCCAGGCGAAGATCGCCTCGACGAGTACGGCCCCGCCGAGGAGGTGCCCGGTCTGCATGCCGAGCAGGGTGACGACGGGCGGGAGGGCGTTGGGCAGGGCGTGGCGCCACAGCAGCCGGCGGGGTGCCACTCCGGCGGCGGTGGCGGTGCGGATGTAGTCCTCCGCCAGCGCGCGTTCGATCCCGTCCTTGAGGTAGCGGCCGAGGACGGCGGCGCTCGGGAGGGCGAGGCAGAGCGCGGGCAGCAGCAGGTACTGCGCGGCCAGGTCGGGGGCGCCGAGGAACGACACCCGCCCGCCCGGCGGCAGCACGCCGAGGACCACGGCGAACAGCAGCACCAGCAGGACGCCGCTGACGAAGGGCGGCACGGCGAGGGCGGCGGTCGTCGTCACCCGGATCGCGCTGCGGATCCAGCCGCTGCGGGAGGTGGCGCCGAGGATGCCGAAGGCCGTACCGAGCACGATGACGAAGAGCAGGGCGGCCACGGTGAGTTCGGCGGTGGCGCCGAGCCCGTCCCCGATCAGGTCGGAGACCTGGCCGCCGATCGCGTACGAGGGTCCGAGGTCGCCGGTGACCAGGGAGCCGATCCAGTGCGCGTACTGGGAGAGCAACGGCGCGTCCAGGCCGAGCCGTTCGCGGATCGCGGCGACGGTCGCCGCGTCCGCGTCGGGCCCGGCCAGCGAGGTCGCCGGGTCGCCGGGGACGAGCCGCAGGATGGTGAAGATCAGGAACGAGGCCCCGAGGAGGACGAGGAGGGCGGAGGGCAGCCGCCTCAGCAGGTAGCCGCGCATGTCACACCAGGTAGGCGTCGTCGAGGTTGAGATACGAGAACTTGTTCAGGGCGACGCCGTGCAGCCGGTCGGCGTTGACCTGGACCTGGCCGCGTACGACGAGGTCGATGATGAACGCCTCGTCGAGCAGGATCCCGGAGATCTTCTCGTGCAGGGCGTTGGCCGCGGCCGTGCTCGTCTCCGGCTTCGTCCAGGCCTCCTGGACGACCTTCGTGTAGGCGGCGGAGCTGTACTTGGAGGTGTTCTTGGCCTCGTTGAACGGGTACGCGCTCACCGCGAGCGTGGAGGGCTGGACCTGGGCGAAGCCATGGCCCATGGACCACAGCGCCGGCATCTGCTGCGAGATCAGCTTCTTCTGCGCGGTGGCCCCGTCGGTGGGCTCCAGCGTGACGTGGACGCCGATCTGCTTGAGGTCGTACTGGATGGATTCGGCGACGGCGGTCTCGCTCGGCAGCGCGATGTGCAGCAGGGGCAGTTCGAGCTTGCTGTGCCCGGCGGACCTCAGCAGCTCCCGGGCCTTGCCGGGGTCGTGGGTGTAGTGGGTGCGGTGGGCCTCGCTGAAGGCGGGCGAGGACTTGGGCCACGGGGCGGCGGAGGCGATCCCGTAACCGCCGAGGGTCTGCGCGAGGAGCCGCTCGCGGTCGACGGCCCAGGCCAGGGCCTGTCGGACGGTCCTGTCGTTCAGCGGGGCGACGGTGGTGTTGACGCCGAGGTAGGCGGCGCCGGCCCCGGTGTCGTAGTTGGTGATCTCCAGCCTGGGGTCGCTCTTGACGACGCCCAGGCTCTTGCCGGGTACGTGGAAGGAGAGCTGGGACTGGCCGGAGCGCAGGGACGAGATCAGCGCGTCGGCCTGGGGTATCACCCGCAGTTCGACGCCGTCGAGGTAGGGGCGGTCCGGCAGCCAGTAGCCGTCGTTGCGGGTCAGGCTCAGACCGGAGCCGGGGCTCCACTTCTTGAGCCTGAACGGTCCGGTGCCGATGAGCTTCTTGCCGGTGACGGCGTCCTCGACGGTCTTCTCATCGGTGATGATCATGAACTCGAAGAGGTCGAAGAGGTTGTTCACCGGGTGGGCGAGCTTGAGCACCAGCTCGTGGTCGCCGCGCTTCTCGAACCCGTTGACCGTGGCCGCCGTACTGCGCAACTGGGCTGCTCTGACGGGGTTCTGGAGGTTCTTCACGGCGAAGATCACGTCGTCCGCCGTGAAGGGACGGCCGTCGTGGAAGGTGACGTCGTCGCGCAGTTTCAGCGTGATGCTGCGCCCGTCCTTCGCGTACGTCCAGGAGGAGGCGAGCTCCGGCTTCGGGGTGAGGTCGTCGTCGTACCGGGTCAGGGTGTTGTAGATCAGCCGCTGCTGGAGGGACTGCCCGCTCTGCGCGAAGAGCAGGGCGGGGACGAAGTCGGCGTTGACGGCGAGGTGGAGGGTGCCGCCGCGCCGGGGCTTGCCCCCGGTCTCCTGCGGAGCGGACGAGCTCTCGGAGACCGCCGAGCGGCAGCCCGTCAGGCCCAGTCCGAGCAGCAGGGCGCTGCCGCCGCCGGCGAGCAGGGTGGAGCGCCGGGAGAGTCCGGTGGACGGGGACGGGGAGGGGTACAGCTCGGTCATCGAAGCCTGCCTGTGACAGTGAGGGGCGGTGGGATGGGGGCGGGTTGGGGTGAGACGGGGCCGGCGCCGGGCGGGGCTGGACCGGGCGCGGGTGAAGCAGACGACGCGCTAATTGATTCCGCTGCGGGAGCAATTGAACGGAGACAGGGGCGCAGACGTCACCGGCGCACGGTCCCACTGGGTCAGGTCGTACGGGAGCCAGGCCGTACGGGAGCCGGTGCGGCCGACCGCGGCGGGCCGCCCATGGCGTACGGGAGGAAGTAACACAGGGAGCAGCGCTCGGGATCAGCGCCGCTCAGGGGCGGCGCCGGCACCGGTCCGGGTCCGTGGAACAGCTCCGTGGAACGAGTCCGTGGAGCGCGGAGGGGGCCGGGTCAGACGCGGACGGCACAGACCGCGCTGGCCTGTCGACAGAGGTCGACGTGCCTGCGGGAGACGAGGCGCATGTCCGGGTTCACGGGAGCAATATGACAGTGGCTTCGCCGGGCGGTCAACCTGGTCTGTCCGGATCTTGGTACGAAATCACCTCCTGCCCCCTTCGCGCGGCTACCGCTGCGAGGCCGCCAAAGGGCTCCTGAACAGGGGATTCAACGCGATCGTGCCCCCGGCGACGGGCAGGACGGTCATTCCGGCATGCGGACCGACGATCCGTTCGGGGTCCCCGCAGACATGGGAGAGATCGACCGCCGCGCCCCTGATCTCCTCCAGGTACTCCGGGTTGAGCAGGCTGGAGTGCTCGGTGACCACGACCAGGTCGGGGTTGAGGACGTCCAGCAGCAGGGCGGTCGCCCGGCCGACCGCGCGGGCCCGCTCGCGCAGCAGCCGGTCCGCCCGCCGGTCCCCCGCCGCCGCCGCGTCCACCAGCAGGAACACATCGGCCTCGGGCACGATCCCGCGCCGCACCGCGGTCCGGGCGACAGCCAGATTGGAGGCCGTCGCCTCCAGGCAGCCGGTCCGCCCGCAGGGGCAGGCGACCGTGGAGTCCGGTACGGGCAGGTGGGCGACGTCCCCCGCGCCGGAACCCGGCCCCTGGTGGACCACCCCGGCGATGCCCAGCGCCGCGTCGACCACGTTGCCGATGAAGAGATGGACCAGGCTGCGGCGGGCGGCGGGCCGGCCGAAGAGGATCTCGGACTGGGCGATGGCGCGGGCGTGGTTGTCGATGCGTACGTCGATTCCGCCCAGGCCTCGGGAGAGTTCGGCGGCGAGCGGCCGCTGGTGCCAGCCGAGCGTGTCGTGCCGCACCGCCGTCCCCAGCGCGGGGTCCACCCACCCGCCGAGCGCGGCGCCGACCCCCAGGAGGTGGCGGTCCCCGGTGGTGTCGGCGAGGAAGTCGCGCAGCCCGGCGACGACTTCGCGCGAGAGGTCCCCGGGGGCGATGCCCTCGTGCGGGAAGGTGCGGCGGGCCAGCAGCCGGCCGCGCAGGTCCAGCAGGCCGAACGTCGACCAGGGCACCCCGATGTGGACCCCGCCGGCCACCGGACCACCGCTCTCCCCGGTGTGCAGGTCGACCGGGATCTGGGGTCTGCCGACACCACTGCTCTCCACCCGTTCGGGCAGCTCCCGGACGAGGCCGAGGCGGACGAGGTCGACGCACTGGCGCGATACGGCGGCGGGGCTGAGTCCGGAGAGCTGGGCGATCGACCTGCGGGCGACGGGCCCGTGGTCGAGCACCGCGCGCAGCACCGTCGCCGCGTTGGCCTCGCGTCGGCCGTCCCCGGTCGCGCGGGGCGGCCCGCCATCGGCCGTCCGGGGGAGCCGTTCGGTCGTCCGGGGGAGCTGGGGGGCGGCAGTCATGGGGCCTTCCTTCGGTCCTGCGCCACGGGGGCACTCGCAACGTTACGGCGGCGTGAAATCGCGCCGGGGCCCGCGCCGGGGCCCGCGCCGGGCCGCCGGGCGGGGTGGCCGGCCTGTCCGGGTTCGCAGGGAAAACTGCTGCTCAGAGGCGTACTGACGGTGCGTCGGCGGACAGTGGCCGGGCCGTGCGCAAGCGCCGATTCAACCACCGTCGGGCACCTTCCGGGGCGGGGACGGCCACTTGACGTACGGCGAGGGGCGCTGGAATTCTCCGGGACATGTTCGCGACGGCCGTTTCCGACGCGCGGCCCGCTCACGCCGGCCGCACCGCAACAGCGCCCGGGTGTCCCCGCCGCTGTACCGCCGCCTGACCGGTCGCCTCTCCGGCCGCGCAGGCCCCGGACCTCGTACCGCAGCATCACACGCACCGCAGCGCACGGCCCTGCACGGCCCTGCATCGCACCGCACGGCACTGCGTCGCACGGCACTGCGTCGCACGGCACTGCGTCGCAGGGCACGGCATCGCAGGGCATGGCATCGCACGGCACTGCGCCACGATGCACCGCGCTGCGTGGCTCCGGCACCTCCCCCTCCTCCCTTCTCTCCCTTCTCTCCCTTCTCTCCTTCCTCCCCCTCTCCACCGGCCCCCGCTTCACCCCTGCTTCCCCAGCGGGGGCCGCCACTCGCCCTAATTAATTTCTCTCCAAGATTAATCAATGGATGGCCTGGGCCCGAAGGCCCTCGAAGGCCCTGAAAGGAACTCACCATGTCCTCGGCAACCACCGCCCCCGCCGGCACCTCCACCCTCACCGTCCAGAAGCTCGGCGGCCGGCTCGGCGCCGTCATCTCCGGCGTCCGCCTCGGCGGGGACCTCTCCCCCGAGACCGTCGCCGGTATCCGGGCGGCGCTCCTCGCCAACAAGGTCGTCTTCTTCCGCGGCCAGGACCACCTGGACGAGGAGAGCCACGAGGCGTTCGGCAAACTGCTCGGCACGCCGGTCGCCCACCCCACCGTGCCGTCCGCCGACGGCCGTTACTCCCTCGGCATCGACTCCGACCACGGCGGCCGGGCCAACCAGTGGCACACCGACGTCACCTTCGTCCCCGCCTACCCGGCCTTCTCCGTCCTGCGCGCCGTCGTCATCCCGCCGTACGGCGGCAACACCCTGTGGGCCAACACCGCCACCGCGTACGACGGGCTCCCCGAGCCGCTGCGGGTCCTGGCCGACTCCCTGCGCGCGGTCCACTCCAACGACTACGACTACGCCGCGCTGCGCCCGCAGGCCCTGCCCGAGGCGCTGAAGCAGTACAAGGAGGTGTTCACCTCGACGAAGTTCCTCACCGAGCACCCGGTGGTGCGCGTCCATCCCGAGACCGGTGAGCGCACCCTGCTGCTGGGCAACTTCGTGCAGCGGATCGCCGGGCTGACCGGCAAGGACTCCCGTACGCTCCTGGATCTGTTCCAGTCGCACATCGAGCGCCCCGAGAACACCGTGCGCTGGCAGTGGCAGGTGGGCGACGTCGCGATCTGGGACAACCGCGCCACCCAGCACTACGGCGTGGACGACTCCGACGCCCACGAGCGCAAGCTCCGCCGCGTCACCATCGACGGGGAGGTGCCGGTGGGCGTCGACGGCCGCTCCTCCACGCTGATCTCCCCGCAGGAGGTCCCCGACCCGTCCTTCGGCATCCCGTCCGGAGCTTCCACGGCGGCCTGACGCCTCCACCACGGCCCGAGCACGGTTCTTCGTGCCTCCTCCGCCCTGCGCATCCCGTGCCCCGAGCGGTAGCGTCCTGAACAGGACGACCGCCCGGGGTACGGGTGCGGAACACGGGGAAAGCGGGCCGGGTACGTGGAGAGCCACAGCGGAATCACCGTGCGGCGGGCGCTGGAGCTGCCAGGGCTGCGCGCGGGGCTCCCGGAGGTGGTGGCCTGCGCGGACCGGCTGAACCGTACGGTGCGCTGGGTGCACGCCGGCGAGGTCCCCCACATCGCCTCCCTCCTCAAGGGCGGCGAACTGCTCCTCACCACCGGGCTGGGCCTGGGCACCCGCCCCGCCGAGCAGCGCGCGTTCGTCCGCCGCCTCGCCGACCGGCAGATCGCCGCCCTGGTCGTGGAGCTCGGGTCGCGCTTCAGCAGGCTGCCCTCCTCCGTCGTGGAAGCGGCCCGCACGGCCGGGCTGCCGCTGGTGCAGCTCCACCGCGAGGTGCCGTTCGTCGCGGTGACCGAGGAGGTGCACACCGAGATCGTCAACGGGCACTACGCCCTGCTCCAGCAGGCGGAGGAGGTGCACCGGCGCGCCACCCGGGCGCTGCTCGACGGCGGCGGGGTGGCGCAACTCCTCGGCGTCCTTGCCGACTTCACCGCCAACCCGGTCTTCCTGGAGACGCCGGACGGGCAGCTCCTGTACGCGGCGCCCACCGGCACGGGTCCGGTGGGCGCGGACCCGCTCCAGGTCTGGGAGGGCATGCGCGGCGACCGGGCGGCCCGGGAGTCCCCGCCGGTGGGCGCGGTCCTGGTGGACGTGGAGGGCGGCGGTCCGGACACCGGTGCCGTACGGGCCCGGCTGGTGCTGCTCGCCGTCTGCGGACCGCTGGCGACCGTGCACCGGATGGCGGCCGAGCGGGCGGCGGGCCTCCTCGCGGTCGTGCTGATGCAGGCCCGGCAGGAGGAGGAGCTGGCGGCCCGGGGCCGGGGGGACTTCCTCACCGACCTGGCCGAGGGCCGGATCACGCCGCAGGACGCCCCGGCCCAGGCCCGGGTGCTTGGCTTCCGGCCCGGGGACGCCCCGCTGCTCCCGGTCGTGATGCGGCCGGCTCCCGAGCTGTCCCCCTCGGGCAACTGGGCGCTGCTGGCCCGCGCGGTCCTGGAGGAGCTGGCCCCGGTCGGCGTACCGGTGCTGCTGGGCGTACGGCCCGTGGAGGGGCGGGTTCCGCTGCTGCTCGGGCTGCGCTCGGAAGGCGAGCGCACGGCGGTCGCGGACCGGGTGGCGGCGGCGCTGCGGGCGGGCGTGGCGCGGGCCGGCCTCGACCGCGCCGGATCGCGGCCGCCGGTGATCGTGGTCGGCGTCGCGGGCGGCTGGGCGGCGGCGGGCGCGGGGCTGCGGCACGCCTCGGAGGCGGCGACGGCCGCGCAGGGGCTGGACGACCGGCCCTGGTTCGACGCCCGGCGGCTCGACATCGACCTGCTGCTGTGGCGGCTGCGGGACCATCCGGACCTGGGGGCGTTCGTGGACCGGGCGATCGGTCCGCTGCGCGAGCACGACCGCACCTCGCGCCCGCCGCTGCTGCCGACGCTCCAGGCGTATCTGGCGCACGCGGGCCGCAAGGCGGAGACCGCCCGCGAGCTGCACCTCAACCGCCAGACGCTCTACAACCGGCTCGCCCGGATCGGCGAGCTGCTGGGCACCGACCTGGACGACCCGCAGACGGTCCTGGCCCTCAGCCTGGCGCTACGGGCCCGCCGCCACACGACCTGAGCGGCGGCTCTCGAAGCAGCCCCTTCAGCGACCGCGCACCGGCGCCACCGGCTGCGCCAACTCGTCATACACGCTGAGCACATGGGCGATGGTGTCGTCCTCGGTGGGCCATCTCGCCGCCTGCTCCCGCCCGGCCTCGGCCAGCCGCGCGCACCGCTCCGGGTCCCCCAGCAGCCGGGCGACCGTACGGGCGAGCGCCTCCGCGTTGCCGAACGGCACCAGTTCGGCGGCCTCACCGACCAGTTCGGGCACGCCGCCCACCTCGGTCGCCACCAGCGGCACCCCCAGCCGCAGCGCCTCCTGCGCCAGCGGGGAGCGGCCCTCCCAGCGGCCGGGCAGCACGGCCAGGTCGGCGGCGGCGGTCAGCTCGCAGACGTCGTCCGGGCACCCGATCAGCCGGACGGGCAACTCCTCGTCCCGGACGCGCTGTTGCAGGGCGGCCCGGTCACGTCCCTCGCCCGCGATGACGAGCAGGGGTGCGGGGTCGAGTCCGCGCCAGACGCGGGCCGCGTCCAACAGGGCGTCGAAGCCGTGGTGCGGCGCGAGGCTGCCGGCGGCGATCAGCAACGGCCGCTCGACCGCCCCCAGTTCGGCCCGAACCTTGCCGTCGTACAGGGTGTCCGCCGCTCGCGGGGCCGGGGCGGCGACCGGGGCGAGCCGCGCGTCACGGGCCCCTCGGGAGCGCGCCCGGTCCACCAGGTCGGACGTGGGAGCCAGGACAACCGCCGCCGCCCGCACGGCTCTTCGCTCCAGCAGGTGCAGGATCTGCCGGCGGGCGCCCTCGGCGTACCGGCGGGAGTGCCAGGTCAGCACCAGCGGCACGGTACGCCCGCTCAGGGCGAAGGCGGTACGGGAGGCGGCGTGCAGCCCGTGCGCGTGGACCACGTCGGCCCCCGTGCAGGCGGCGCGCAGCGCGGCGACGGCGGCCGGGTCGCTGCGCCGGGGGACCGGAAGGAAGTGGGCCCCGGTCGCCGTGAAGTCGTAGGCGTGGTCCACCGCGGCCGGCGCGCAGACGGTGACCTGCACCCCGCGCGCCACCAGCCCCGCGGCGAGCGAACCGACGTGCGCGCTGCTGCCCGCACTGCCGCCGCCCAGGACTTGGACCGTACGCAGCTGTGACACGTGATTGGCTCCCCGGGGTCCCCGAGTCGGCGGTAAGTACAGCGCCAAGGATGCCAGTCCGTACGCGCGTTCCGGGACTGGCGGAACGTTGCTGCCGGACACGCGGCGACAACCAGCCACACGGCACCACTCTCACGGGTGAATCCGAGGCGCGAAGGTGCCACGGTCGGCGCTCACCCTCACGCCCACCACCGTCGACTCCCACGCCCACCACCGTCGACGCTCACGCCCGCCCACCACCCATGCTCGACGCCCCCGGACAGCGCCCACGCTCAACACCCACACCTGGCTCCTCCGGACGACGCCCCCGAGCAGCGCCCACACCCGGCTCCCCGGACGACGCCCCCGCCCTGCACCCACACTCGACGCCACGCTTCCGCCCCCCGCGCCCCGCGCTCCGACGCCCCCGCGCCCCCACACCCCCGACGCCACCGCTCAACGCCACGTCCCCGGCGCTCACGCTCAGCTCCCCACGGCGGTCCCGCTCGGCCCGCTCGAGCCACCGCGGCTTCTACGCCCCCGCGGCTCCCGCCACGCGCCTGAGTACCTTCGAGGCGCGTCGGGCGACTCCGCTGATCCGGTCCCCGTTCGCAGCCGCCGCGACGAGCCCCGCAGCCAGGGCGACACGCCCCGTACGCCCACCGCGCCGGGCCAGGGCGATGCCCAGCGCGGCCCCGAGTCCATGGGCCCCGGTGTCCCCGAGCATGGTGCGTTCCCCCAGGTCGGCGGGGGCGAGCACGGCCGCGGCTGCGGCCCCCGGCGTCCCGGCCGCCGCGCCCAGCAGCGCCACGGAACCGACCGCCACGCCCGGCCCCACGTCGACGAGGTTGACGAGATGGGCGGTGCCCGCGATCACCACGCCGGTCAGCACCCCGTCCACCACACGCTCCTCGATCACCAGCCCCGCGAGCACCCCCGCCGCCCCGATCCCGAAGAGCTTCACGGCCCCGCTGGTCACCTCGCCCCCGCGCAGCGCCTCCAGGTGGGCCCGGAACCCCCGGCGCGGGTCCTTCGCACCCACGAGGTCGTCGTACGCCCCGCATCCCCCGGCGGCCAGCACCGCGAGCGCCCCGGCCGCACGCCCCCGGGCCGGTCCCGGGGCGGCGGCGATCCCGGCGGCCGAGCCGAGCACGGCCGCGGGCCCGGCGTACAGGGTGACGGTCCGGCCCACGTGGTTGGTCCGCAGCCAGGCTCCATCCGTACGGCGGCTCAGCACCGCGTACACACCGGCGGCGACCCCCGCAGCGATCCCCACCACCGCCCCCGCAGCGATTCCCTCAGCCGCTCCCGCCCCGATTCCCGCAGCCGCTCCCACCCCGACGGGACCTGCGGCGGCTCCGCTGCGCACGTTCTCACCCATGGAAGGAGCGTAGATACGCGTACGGGTCCGGGCGGGGGCACCCCCGCCCGGACCCGTGACACGTCGGCGCTACCCGTCCTTGCGGGCCGTCTCCAGCAGCTCCTCGGCGTGGGCGCGGGCCGTCTCGGAGTCCTCCTGGCCCGCCAGCATCCGGGACAGCTCCCGGACCCGGTCCTCGCCCTCCAGGGCCGTGACCCCGCTCCGGGTCACCGAGCCGTCCACGGTCTTCTCGACCAGCAACTGCCGGTCGGCGAAGGCCGCCACCTGCGGCAGGTGCGTCACGACCACCACCTGCGCGGAGCGGGCGAGCTTGGCCAGGCGCCGCCCGACCTCGACCGCCGCCTTGCCGCCGACGCCCGCGTCGACCTCGTCGAAGAGGTAGGTGGGCACCGGGTCGGAGCCCGCGAAGACGACCTCGACCGCCAGCATGACCCGGGACAGCTCACCGCCCGAGGCCCCCTTGGCGATCGGCCGGGGCTGGGCCCCGGGGTGCGGGGCGAGCAGCAGCTCCACCTCGTCCGCGCCGGACGGGCCGTAGACGACGGACCGCCCGCCGATGTCGATGCCGGACGCCTCGTCGGCCGCCTCGGTCTGCCGGATGGCGAAGGAGACCCGGGCGTGCGGCATGGCCAGCGAGGCCAGCTCCTCGGTCACCGCCTCTGCGAACCGGGCGGCGGCCTCCGTACGGGCGTCGGTCAACGCCTGTCCGAGCACGGAGAGTTCGGCGCGCAACGCGTCACGCTCGGCCGTCAGCTCGCCGATCCGCTCGTCGTCGCCCTCCAGCTCGGTGAGCCGGCCCGCGCCCTCCTGGGCCCAGGCGAGCACGGCCGCGATGTCCTCGCCGTACTTGCGGGTCAGGGTGGTGAGCGCGGCCCGCCGCTCCTCCACGGCGGCCAGCCGCAGCGGATCGGCCTCCAGCTGGTCGGCGTACCCGGCCAGCTCGCCGGAGACGTCGGCGATCAGGATGGAGATCTCCCCGATCCGGTCGGCCAGCGCGGCCAGCGCCGGGTCGTGGGCCCGGACCGCCTCCAGGGACTGCCCGGCGGCGGCGACCACGCTCGTCGCGTCGACGCCCTCCGGGTCCTCGGGGTTCCCCGCCAGCGCGGTGTGCGCGAGGGAGGCGGCGGAGGCGAGGGCCTCGGCGTGCCCGAGCCGTTCGGCCTCGGCGGCCAGTTCGGTGTCCTCCCCCGGCAACGGCTCGACGGCGGCGACCTCGTTCAGCCCGAAGCGCAGCAGATCCGCCTCCTGGGCCCGCTCCCGGGCCCGGGTGGTCAGCTCGTCCAGGGACGCGGTGACGGCCCGCAGCCGCCGGTAGGCCGCCGCGTACTTCGCGTGCGGGGCCTCCACGCCGTCCCCGGCGTACCGGTCCAGCGCCTGCCGCTGGCGGGCGGGCTTGAGCAGCCCCTGCTGGTCGGTCTGCCCGTGCACGGCGACCAGCTCGTCCGCGAGTTCGGTGAGGACCCCCACCGGCACGGATCTGCCGCCGAGATGGGCCCGCGAGCGTCCTTCCGCCGAAACGGTACGGCTGATGAGCAGCGCGCCGTCGTCGAGTTCCGCCCCGGCCTCCTCGGCCCGCAGCGCCGCCGCGTCGCCCTCGGACACCGTGATCCGCCCCTCGACGACCGCGGCCTTGGCCCCGACCCGTACGAGGGCGGGGTCGGCGCGCCCGCCGAGCAGCAGCCCGAGGCTCGTGACGACCATGGTCTTGCCCGCGCCGGTCTCACCCGTCACCGCGGTGAAACCGGGTGACAGCTCCACCACCGCGTCGTCGATGACTCCGAGCGACCGTATCCGCATCTCCTCCAACACGGACACGACCTTACGAGGTTCCGAGCCGCACGCGCGACGGCCCCCGCCTCCGGATTCACTCTCCCGGGTATGAGCAGGGGCCGCGAGGCGTCCTCACGAACGCCGGGACCGTCAGTGGGGGGCTCCCCGCCACCCCGAGACGGGCAGCGCGAACTTCGCCACCAGCCGGTCCGTGAACGAGGCCTGATGCAGCCGCGCCAGCCGTACGGGAACCGCACCGCGCCGCACCACCACCCGCGCACCGGCGGGCAGCTCCACGGTCCGCCGCCCGTCGCACCACAGCACCCCGTGCGGGGTGTGCGGCTGGACCTCGACGGCCAGGACGGACGTGGGCGAGGTCACCAGCGGCTTGGCGAACAGGGCGTGGGCGCTGATCGGGACCATCAGCAGCGCCTCCACCTCCGGCCAGACGACGGGCCCGCCCGCCGAGAAGGCGTACGCGGTCGAACCGGTGGGGGTCGCGCAGACGATCCCGTCGCAGCCGAACCCGGTCACCGGCCGCCCGTCGATCTCCAGGACGACCTCGAGCATCCGCTCGGGCGACACCTTCTGCACGGCCGCCTCGTTGAGCGCCCAGTCGGTGTGGACGATGTCACCGTTGCTGTGCACGATGACGTCGATCGTCATGCGCTCCTCGACGTCGTAGTCGCGGGTGACGACCCGGGAGACCACCTTGTCGAGGTCGTCGCGCTCGGCCTCGGCGAGGAAGCCGACGCGCCCGAGGTTGACGCCGAGCATCGGCACCCCGGAGGCGCGGGAGAACTCCGCACCCCGCAGCAGGGTCCCGTCGCCCCCCAGGACGATCAGCAGCTCGCAGCCGTCCACGGCGCCGGGCGAGGTGTCGGTGACCGTCTCCACGGTGTCCGGGAGCGGCAGATCGGCCGCCTCGGTCGCCAGGACCCGCACGCCGAGCCCGTTGCGCAGCAGGCCCTGCACGACGAGTTCCGCGCTGCGGATCGCGGCCGGGCGGCCGGTGTGCGCCAAAAGGAAGACTGTTCGTGCCGCATTCGTCGTCAACGAGGCCCCTCCGCCACTGCACGGTCGACATCCGCGGGATCCAGCTCAGGTGCACCGGCCCGCAGCCACAGAAAGTATTCGACGTTCCCCGAAGGTCCGGGCAACGGACTGGCCGTCACCCCCCGCACGCCGAGACCGAGTCCCCAGGCCCGACGCGCCACTTCACGTACCGCTTCGGCGCGCAGCTCCTCACTGCGCACCACCCCGCCGCTGCCGAGCCGCTCCTTGCCCACCTCGAACTGCGGCTTGACCATGAGGACCAGGTCCGCGTCGGGCGCCGAGCACCGGGCCAGGGCGGGCAGCACCAGCCCGAGCGGAATGAAGGACAGGTCCCCCACCACCAGGTCGGCCGCTTCCCCGTCGATGTCCTCCAACGTCAACTCCCGTACGTTGGTACGGTCCTTGACGGTGACGCGTTCGTCCGACCGGAGCGACCAGGCGAGCTGCCCGTACCCGACGTCGACGGCGACGACCTGCCGGGCCCCGGCCCGCAGCAGGACATCGGTGAACCCGCCGGTCGACGCCCCGGCGTCCAGCGCGCGCCGCCCCTCGACGGTCAGCCCGAGCGGGACGAAGGCGGCGAGCGCCCCGGCCAGCTTGTGCCCGCCGCGCGAGACGTACTCGGGGTCGTCGTCGTCCTTGGTCACGAGGATCGCGGCGGCCGTCTCGACCTGGGTGGCGGGTTTGGTCGCGGTCGTCCGGCCGACGGTGACCCGCCCCGCGGCGATCAGCTGACTCGCGTGCTCGCGCGAGCGGGCGAGCTTGCGGCGTACCAGCTCGGCGTCGAGGCGGCGACGTGCCACTCCTGCCACGTTCGGTTCAGCTCCTGTTGTCGTGCGTGTCGTACGCGGGTGGGGTTACGGGCCTGGGCCCGGGTGCGGCGGCCGGACGGGCGTCCAGCGAGGTCAGCGCATCCTTGAGGCCCCGGTGTACATCCTCGTACACCTCGGTGTGCCCGTCCGCCGGGAGGTGGTCCGCGTCGGCCAGCCGCTCCAGCAGGGCATCGACCTCGGCCCGGCCGGTGGGGGTGCGTACGACCCCGAGGGGCGCGGGCCCGGCGGGCTCGAAGGAGGGCACGTCGGGCACGGGCCCGTCCCCGGGCCGGTCCGGCTCCTCGGTCACCGGCTCCCCGGGCGTGCTCGCGGGCGGCGCCCCCGCCTCCGGCATCCAGTCGCTCATGCCGAAACGCTACCGCGACGGGCCGGTGTACCGTCGAGCACGATGGCGACCATGGCGGAGTGCCGCAGCGCACTGAGACGACTTTCCGACAGCCTCGCGGCGGCCGACAGCGACGTACGCGGCGCCGCCGCGCTGGACCGCTCGCTGAGCTGTCACATCACGGACCTCGACATCACGTTCACCGGCCGTCTGACCGATGGCCGAATCCAGGTGCACGACACGGTCGAGGGCCCGCCCCGCGAGAAGGCCGGGATCCGACTGGCGATGACGGGCGACGACCTGGTCGCCCTGGTCGACGGCGACCTGAACTTCGCGAAGGCGTGGGCGTCGGGCCGGGTTCGCCTGGAGGCCGGTTTCCGGGACCTGCTGAAGCTGCGGTCGCTGCTGTAGGGCCCTTCTGTGGCCGACTCCGCTCGCGCCGGCGTCAGGCGACGGCCTGGCGGGCCTGACGCGCCTTGCGGGCCGCCGGTACGACGAGCGGCGTCCCGGTCTCGGGATCATCGATCACCTGGCACCGCATCCCGAACACCCGCTGCACCAGCTCCGCGTCGACCACGTCCGAAGGCGCCCCCTCCGCGACGATCTCGCCGTCCCGCATCGCGATGAGGTGCGTGGCGTACCGCGCGGCGTGGTTCAGGTCGTGGAGCACGGCGACCAGTGTGCGCCCCTGCGTCTCGTGCAGCTCCGCACAGAGGTCGAGGACGTCGATCTGGTGCTGGATGTCGAGGTACGTCGTCGGCTCGTCGAGCAGCAGCAGGGGCGTCTGCTGGGCCAGCGCCATGGCGATCCAGACCCGCTGCCGCTGACCGCCGGAGAGCTCGTCGACGTACCGCTCGGCCAGTGCGGCCACCCCGGTCGACTCCATCGACTCCTGGACCACCCGCTCGTCCTCCGGCGACCACTGCCGCAGCAGCCCCTGGTGCGGGTAGCGGCCGCGGGCGACGAGGTCGGCGACGGTGATGCCGTCGGGCGCGATGGAGGACTGCGGCAGCAGCCCCAGCGTCCTGGCGACCTTCTTCGCGGGCAGCTGGTGGATGACCTGGCCGTCCAGCAGCACCTGGCCCCGGCTGGGCTTCAGCATCCGGGCGAGCGAGCGCAGCAGCGTCGACTTGCCGCAGGCGTTGGGCCCGACGATCACCGTGAAGGAGTTGTCGGGTATCTCGACCGAGAGATCCTCGGCGATGATCCGCTGGTCGTAGCCGAGGGTCACCGATTCTGCGGTGAGGCGCTGCATGGTCGTACTCCCGGAGGCAGGGGGTGTCCGGCGGATCAGGGGCCGGAAAGACCACCGGCCAACACCAAGTTAGGTTAGCCTATCTTGCCCCTGCCGCCCCGCGCCCCGGCCTGCCGAACGCACCTTCGGGAACGCCGGCCACGACCACGGCCTCCGTACACATGCCCATGCCCATACAGCTACAGCTACAGCTACAGCTACAGCTACAGGCCTAGCCCGGCGACGGCCTTCTCCGTGTCCAGCCCGAACGCCCCGCCCCCGGCGAAGGTCCACGCGGCCCCGCACAGCGCCCGCAGCCCGTCGAGCGGGTCCCCCTCGCCCTCCAGGACCAGGGCCTCACCGCCGCGTACAGCCGCCGTCCAGCCCCCGCACCGGAACACGTCGGCCGCATCGCCCTCCACCGTGACCTCGGGCTGCCCGGTCAGCAGTCCGCGCAGGTCCCGGTCCACATAGGTCGGGCGGTGCTGCGGGGGCGCGGCGAGCAGCCGGGCCGCGTCGGTCACCCCGGTCAGGACCAGCAGCGAGTCCACGCCCCCGTTGAACGCGCCCTCGATGTCCGTGTCGAGCCGGTCCCCGACCACGAGCGGCCGCTGCGCCCCGGTCCGCAGCACGGTCTCCCGGTGCATCGGCGGCAACGGCTTCCCCGCGACCTGGGGTTCGGCCCCGGTGGCGATCCGTACGACCTCCACGGCCGCGCCGTTGCCGGGAGCGATGCCCCGGGCGCCCGGAATGGTCAGGTCCGTGTTGGACGCGTACCAGGGCAGCCCGCGCGCGACGGCGTAGCTCGCCTCGGCGAACCGCCCCCACGCCAGGTCCGGCCCGCCGTACCCCTGGACCACGGCCACCGGGTCGTCGTCCGCCGACTCCACCGGCACCAGCCCGCGCTCGCGCAGGGCGACCCGCAGCCCCTCACCACCGACGACCAGTACGCGGGAGCCGGCGGGCAGCTGATCGGCCATCAGCCGGGCGACGGCCTGGGCCGAGGTGATCACGTCGGCGGCCTCGGCGGGCACACCGAGCTCCGTCAGGTGCTCCGCCACCGCGCCCGGCGTGCGCAGGGCGTTGTTGGTGACGTACGCGAGGTGCATCCCGCCGTCCCGTGCGGCGGACAGCGACTCGACGGCGTGGACGATCGCCTCGCCCCCCGCGTACACCACCCCGTCCAGGTCGAGGAGCGCCGTGTCGTACGCCTCGCTCAGCGCCGCGCTGCTCCCTGATGGCCGATACCTGTCGTGCTGCTGGCTCATATGGCTCTGCTCCTCATTGGTCCTTCTCCCCCGATCATCGCGCATGTCCCGTGCGCACATACGATGCTCAGATGAACACTTCAGGCACCGACGAGCAGGGGCTGCGGCTGATCCCGTTCCGCGGACTGCGTTACGTCCCCGAGCGGGTCGGCAGCCTGGCCGCGGTGACCTCGCCCCCGTACGACGTGGTCGTCAGGCCCGACGGTCTGCACCACCTGGAGTCGGCGGACCCGCACAACATCGTGCGCCTCATCCTGCCCCAGGCGGACACCGCCGAGGACCGGCGCCGGCAGGCGGCGAAGACGCTGGAGCACTGGCTGGCCGAAGGCGTCATCGCCCCGGACCCGGAGCCCGCGCTGTACGTCTACGAGCAGCGCAACGACGAGATCCTCCAGCGCGGCCTGATCGGGGCCCTGGCCCTCTCCTCCGCCGCCGACGGGATCGTACTGCCGCACGAGGACGTCATGGACGACGTCGTCGCCGACCGTGCGGAGCTGATGCGCACGATGCAGGCCCATCTGGAACCGCTGCTGCTGACCTATCGCAGCGAAGGCGCCCGGGAAGGTGCCGCAGCCGTCATCGAGCGCGTGGCCGAGCGCCCTCCGCTGCTCTCCACCACGACGGAGGACGGGTTCCACCACCGTCTCTGGGCGGTCACCGACCCGGCCGAGCGCACCGAGATCGAGGCGGACCTCGCCCGCCACCAGGCGCTGATCGCCGACGGCCACCACCGGTGGGCCACCTACCTCCGGCTCCAGCGGGAACAGAGCGCCCCGGGCCCCTGGGACTTCGGGCTCGTCCTCCTCGTCGACACGACCCGCCACCCGCTCCAGGTCCGCGCGATCCACCGCCTGCTGCGCGGCCTGCCGGTGCCCCGGGCCCTGGACGCGCTCACGGGCCTCTTCCGGGTCCGTACGGTCGAGGGCCCGCTCCCCCGCGCGCTGGACGCCCTGGCCGAAGCGGCGGCGGAGGGCAACGCGTTCCTCCTCGCCGGGGACGGCGGCTTCCACCTGGTGGACCGCCCGGACGCGGCCCTGCTGGCCCGGACGATCCGGACGGACCGCCCCGAGGCGTGGCGCTCCCTGGACGCGACGGTCCTCCACTCGGCGCTGCTCGACGACGTCTGGCGGATCCCCGACGCCCCCGAGCACATCGGCTACATCCACGACACTGGGGCCGCCGTCGAGCAGGCCGAACGCCTCGGCGCCACGGCGGTACTCATGCACCCGGTACGCGAAGAGGTCGTCCGGGACCTGGCCAGGCAGGGCGTCACCATGCCCCGTAAGTCGACGTCCTTCGGCCCCAAGCCGGCGACGGGCCTGGTCATGCGCAGCCTGACCATCGACTAAGAGGCCGCCGGGCATGGGAAAGGGGCGGGAACCTTCGGGTTCC
>NZ_JBEYKR010000139.1:0-18438 GCF_040703535.1 Streptomyces sp. NPDC007346 | reverse complement strand
GGCTCGCGGCTCGCGGCTCGCGGCTCGCGGCTCGCGGCTCGCGGCTCGCGGCTCGCGGCTCGCGGCTCGCGGCTCGCGGCTCGCGGCTCGCGGCTCGCGGCTATTGTCGACTTATCGCATCTCAAGCGGTGCTGCAACCGTTTCGGGCGTCGGACGGACGGAAAGTGGCGGTCATATTGTACGGTCCTCGCCGCGCGGTTTCGGGCCGGCGAACCGCACCGGGGCCCGGAAGCGGGCCTTGCGGGCGGCCCGGCGGAACGTGGTCAGGACGGCGGGGCCGGCCAGGGTGATGCAGAGGAAGTTCGTGACGGCCCGCCCGGTGTCCCAGCCGAGCGAGGTCGCCACGTCGAAGGCCAGGTAGCGCTGCCACTGCTCGGTGAAGGGGAGGCCGGGGAGGTAGGCGATGGAGCTGTTCGGGTCCACCGAGAAGGGCCAGAAGGACAGGTTCAGCAGGAAGCCGAAGAGATACCCGGAGAGCGAACCGTAGACCGCGAGCATCATCACCTCGCGACGGCCCGTGGCGCGGGGCAGCAGGCCCGCGAGCATGCCGACGAACGCGCAGCCGAACATCTGGTACGGCATCCACGGACCGACCCCGCCGGTGATCAGCGCGGACGCGAAGAGCGAGGTGCAGCCCAGCGTGAAGCCGAAGCCCGGACCGTAGACGCGGCCCGCCAGGACCAGCACGAAGAACACCGTCTCGATGCCCGCCGTGCCCGCGCCGAGCGGGCGCAGCGCCGCGTTGACGGCGGAGAGCACCCCGAGCATCGCCAGGGCCTTGGAGTTGATGCCGCCTTCGGCGATCTCGGAGATGACCACGCACAGGACGAGGATCAGCAGGACGCCGAAGATCAGCGGCGGGGCGTAGTTGGCCCCCAGGCGCCCCGGCGTGACCAGGAACGGCCAGAAGAAGGCGACCAGGCCGAGGAAGGCGGCCAGGGCGATGACGATCCCGGCGCGCGGACCGATGCGGATGGCGCCGGCCGAGTGCCCGGTGAGGTCCGGCAGTTGCTTCACGCGTCGGACTCCTCGCCCGGGAGGACCGCCGTCAACTGATCGACCGTCAGGTACGGGAGCGGGGCGAGGATCTTCGCCACCTGTGGGGCGAAGACGGGGGAGGCGACGATCACTTCGGTGGTCGGTCCGTCCGCGACGATGTCGCCCTCGGCCATCACGACCACCCGGTCCGCCGCGCGGGCCGCGAACTCGACGTCATGGGTGGAGATCACCACCGACCGTCCCTCGGTGGCCAGTTCGTCGACCATCGAGATGAGCTGGGTCTTCGCCCGGTAGTCGAGTCCCCGGGTGGGTTCGTCCAGCAGCAGGACCCGGGGCGCCGCCGTCAGCTGGATGGCGAGGACCAGCGCCAGCTTCTGGCCCTCGGAGAGGTCGCGCGGATGTGTGGCGCCGTCGATGCCGGGCGCCAGCCGGTCCAGGATCGCGCGGGCGCGCGTCCCGGCGCCGTCGGGGACCGCCGACTCGGCGTCGGCCTGGTCGAGTTCCTGCTCGACGCTCTCCAGGTAGAGGAGGTCGGTCGGGGTCTGCGGGACGAGGCCGACCAGCCGTCTGGCCTCGGCCGCGGAGAGGTTCTTGGGGTCGCTGCCCTTCGCCGGAGAGCGGCGCGAGCCGGCCGTACGACCCGACGTGCCCGGCCTGCCTGATGTGGCCGAACGGTTTGATGCGCCCGAACCGTCCGATGGGTCCGACGCTCCGGACGCCCCCGTCGTGCCCGAACCGACCCGTACCGTCCCGGACTTGCGCGGCCCCGACCCCTGGAGCGCCCACAGCAGCGACGACTTGCCCGAGCCGTTGCGGCCCATCAGCGCGGTGATCTCGCCGCTCCGCAGGTCGAGGTCCACCTCGCGGACCGCCGCCACACCCCGGTAGGCGACCGTGACCCCGCGCGCCGTGAGCAGGGCCGCGCCCGGTGTCCGCGGCACCGGGCGTACGGGCGGGGGCGCGGTGGCCGCCAGGGCGGTGCGCAGCGGGGCGGCGGCCCGGCGGGCGTCGCGGACCGAGAGGGGCAGCGGAGACCAGCGCGCGGCGCGGCCCAGCTCGACGATGGGCGGCGCGATCGACGACGTGGTGAAGATGTCCGCCGGTGCGCCCGGGACCACGAGCCCGTCGCCCGGGAGGTGGATGACCCGGTCCGCGTACTGCACCACCCGCTCCAGGCGGTGCTCGGCCAGCAGCACCGTCACCCCCAGGTCGTGGACGAGCCGGGTCACCGCCGCCAGGACCTCCTCCGCCGCCGTGGGGTCGAGCGCGGACGTCGGCTCGTCCAGCACCAGGACGCGGGGGTGCGCGGTGAGGACCGAGCCGATCGCCACGCGCTGCTGCTGCCCGCCGGAGAGCTCGTACAGCGCCCGGTGGCGCAGATCGGCGAGCCCGAGCAGATCGAGGGTCTCCTCCACCCGCTTGCGCATCACCACCGGGGAGATCGCCAACTGCTCCATGGCGTAGGCGAGTTCCTCCTCCACCGTGTCCGTGACGAAACCGTCCAGCGGGTCCTGGCCCACCACGCCGACGACATCGGCGAGTTCGCGGGGCGGGTGGTCGGCGGTGGTGCGGCCGTCGACGGTGACCGTGCCGTACAGCGTGCCGCCCGTGAAGTGCGGCACGAGGCCGTTGACCGCGCCCAGCAGCGTCGACTTGCCGACCCCGGTGTGGCCCACCACGAGGCAGAGTTCGCCCTCGTCGACCTCCAGGTTCACCTCCCGCAGGACCGGCTCGGCGGCCCCGTCGTACTCGACGGTGACCTGGTCGAAGGTGATCATGCGGCTTCCTCGGTGCGTGGTGCGGAGACGTACGGGACGGGCCTGCCCGGCGGCGGCGCCAGGAACCCGGCCGCCCCGGCGAGCAGGATGGCGGCGGCCGGGACGGGCGGCAGCGTCGGCCAGCTGAGCGGATGGATGGACGGGTTCAACGCGGCGGGGTCGTACCCCACGTTCACGAACAGCAGCACCGCCGAGAGCACCCCGCAGGAGGCCACCGCCCACTCCGCGAGCCGCCACGGATCGGGCCGGTACGTCGTCCGCGTGACCCGGCGCCCGCCGAGCCGCAGCCCGGCCAGGCAGAGCACCGAACCGGCCGCCAGCGCGGGCAGCCCGAGCAGCTTCGGGGCGGTCGGGTCGAGGAGACCGTACGCCCCGGCGCACAGCCCGCACATGCCCGCCAGCATCAGCGCCCCGGTCAGACGGCGCGAGCCGCGCGTCGCCGAACCGGCCCGCCCGTAACCGCGCGAGTCCATCGCCGCGGCCAGCCGCAACGACCGCTCCAGCGCGTCCTCCAGCACGGGTACGACGATGCCCCGCAGCGCCTTGAGCCCCTTGTTGCGCCCGGCCCGCAGCCGGCGGGCGCGCGCCACCCGCTGGACGCTCTGCACCAGTTGCGGGGCCACGCTGATCGATACGGTGACGGCGACGCCGAGTTCGTACAGCGCGCCCGGCAGCACCCGTAGCGCCCGCTTCGGGTTGGCGAGGGTGTTCGCCGCGCCGATGCAGCAGAGCATGCAGGCGAGCCGGAGCCCGTCCGTGGCGGCCGACAGCAGCGCCTCCAGGGAGACCGGGCCGCCGAGCTGGATGCCCGCGTACCAGTCGGGCGTGGGAATGCGCGGGAGGGAGAAGAGGTGGTGGTCGGTCGGCCTCATCCCGGTGGCGAAGACCGCCCGGAAGACCACCCGGATCGCCACGACCGTCAGCGCCAGATAGAGGTAGTACTTGAAACCGCGCGCCCACGGGGCCTCGGTGCGCCGCATGGTGATGACGTAGCCGAGCACCGCGAGGACCAGGAAGAGCAGCAGCGGGTTGTTGGTCCGGCTGACGGCGGTGGCCAGCGCGAGCGCCCAGATCCACCAGGCGAGCGGATGCAGGGTGCGCGGGAGCCGCCTGCCGCCGGTGTCCGGCCCGGGGGCCGGCACCGGCGTGCCGGGTTTCACCGCGGCGGTACGGATCACGCGGGCGCTACTCCGCACGGCGGCGGCGCTTCGCGGCGAACACGGCCGCGCCGCCGATCACCGCCACGAGTCCGGCCGTCGCCGCGACGGGCACCACCGAACCCGAGTCGTGCTCGGCGTCGGGCGCCGGCGCGGCGTCCACCACCTTCGCCGTACCGCCCGGCGCCGCCACCGCCTCACCGGGCGTCGCGGAGGCGGAGGCGGACGCGGAGTCGCTGGGGGAGGGGGACACGGAAGCGGACGGGGACACGGAAGCGGACGGGGCCGGGGAGGCGTCGGCGGACGCCGGAGGGGACGGGGCGGGCGCCCGCGACGGGGCCGCGGGGGGCGGCGGCGGAGCCTGGCCGCCCCCGACCGGCTGCCGGGTCGTCGTCGCCGGAGCGGGCTCCGGCTTCGGGGCCGGTGCCGGATCTCCGCCCGTGGGGCGCGTGTTGTGGGCGCGCAGCTGGTTCGGCGTGAGCGTCGGGCGCCCTTCCGTACCCCCGATGTTCGTCCCGCCGAAGATCCACAGATCCACGCTGCCCGGCCGGGGCTTGTAGCTCATGGCGCCGAGCTGGCTGTACTCCCAGGTGTTCTCCCCGGGGTTCGCGTGCCAGTACGACCAGTAGGCGGAGGCGGGCGGGGTGAGGACGCAGTCGTCCTGCTGGGGCGTCGGGTACTGCTTGCCGCCCTGATGGCCGCTGTAGCCGATCCGGCAGATGAACGCCGGCCCGTCGTGGCCGGTGCCGGTGGTCTGCCAGCCGCCCTGGTTGAGCAGCTCGTAGCCCGTGGTCGGCGTCGTACCGCAGGAGCGGTAGACGGGGCCGCCCCAGTGGCTGAAGTCGACGGCCAGGACCACGCCCGAAGAGGTCGTGCACCGGCCGATCGGCTGCGGGGCGGCCGCCGCCGGAAAGGCGGCGGGCGCGAGGAGCGCCGCGCCCGCCAGACCCAGTGCGGCCAGGGCGTGGCCGACGGTCCGGCGGAAGCGGGACCTCACAGCTCACCGCCCATGGCCGTACGGCGCCTGCGGGCGGCCACGACCGCGCCCCAGCCCGCCAGGACGAGTACGGCGGCCGCCGCCGCGAGGCCGAGCGTCTGCGCACCGGTTGCGGCGAGGCCGCCACCGCCACCGCCACCGCCGCTGCCACCGCCGGCGCCCGGACCGTCCGTGTTCACGATGCCCGGCCCGCCCGCGGAGCCTGTGCCGTCCCCGGGTGTGACGATCACCGGGGCGGAGGAGGAGGGCAGCGGATTGGGCGTCGTACCGTCCAGGCTGCGGGCCAGCACACCGAACGAGACGCCGGTCGAACCGCCCACCGCCTGCGTCGAGGCCCGCAGGTCGGAGCCCCGCTGCCCCTCCTCGGCCACGTTGAAGCCGCCGTCCGCGTTCTGCTGCGAAGCGAGGAACTTCAGCGCCTTCGCGATCTGCGCGCCGTACTTCCCGGCGTCCAGGGACAGGCCCTGCACGGCGAGCGCCGCCGAGTTCACGGAGTTGCCCGAGGCGCCGGGGAAGCCGCCGTTCGGCAGCTGCTGAGCGGCGAGCCAGGCCAGCGCCCGGTCCACGGCGGCCGTGTGCGTGTCGCCGGGCACCAGGTCCAGCGTCATCGCCGCCATCGCGGTGGAGTCCACGTCCGTGTCGCCCGTCGGCGGGATCAGGCTCGGCCAGGCGCCCGACTCGGCGTCCTGGAGCCCCGAGAGATAGGTGACGGGGGCCTCGGCGGCCTTCTCCTGGCCCGCCCGCACCTGGGCCATGACGCCGAGGGACTGGTCGAAGACGGACCGCGCGTAGGTGTACGCCCCCTTGTCGGCACAGCTGGTGTCCGGCGCGGTGCTCCTCGCGGCACAGACGGCGTCGGCCAGACCGGCGATCAGGTCCTTGCCGCCGAAGTCGCGAGGGTCGCGGTCGACCACCTGGGCGAGCAGGGCCGCCTTGCCCATCGAGCCGCCCATGGCGTACTCGGTGCCGACCTTGGTCCAGTCGTGCACCGTACGGCTTTCGCCGTCCTTGCCGCCCCCGTCGAGGAAGTCGACGACCGTGCGCAGCGCGTTGTCGTCGTGCCCGGTCGCGGCCAGCGCGAAGGCGCCGTCGATGGTGAGGCCGAAGTCGGCCCGCCCGGTGGGCCCGCCCGCCGTGTAGTAGCGGCCCTGGTGGAGGTTGGCGGGGCTGGTGAGGTAGGCGACGCCCTTCTTCAGGTCCGGGCCGTCACCGGGCGGCGTCGTCGGGGGCGTCGTCGGCGGGGTGGTGGGAGGCGTGGTGGGCGGTGTGGTCGGGGGAGTGGTCGGCGGGTCGGTGGGCTCGGGCACCTTCGTGGTCAGGGTGACCAGGCTGGTGGAGCTGCCCGCCAGCACGGCCGGTGCCGTCGCGTACAGGGCGGCGTCGGTGGCGTCCTCGTCGAACCCGAAGCCGCCGTCGGCCAGTTGCTCCCGCGAGAGCCACCAGACCGCCGAGTCGGCCGCGCGGACCTCACCGAGCGCGCGCAGCGCCTGCGTGGCGTAGGCGGTGGCCGCGACGGAGCCGGTGGTGGCGCCGTTGTACGGGGGGAACGCGCCGCTCTTGAGCTGCGCCTTCTTCAGGTACGCGAGCGCCTTGGCGACGGTGGCGTCGTGGCCGCCCGCCTCGTCCAGCACCAGGGCGACGAGGCCGGTGGTCATCGGGTCGCCGTCGCAATACTCGCCGGGCCTGATCAGGATGCTGGTCACCGAGCCGTCCTGGCAGACCAGTCGGGTCAGCCGGTCCACCGAATCGGCCGGCGGCACGACCCCGCCGCGCAGCAGCGCCAGCACGGCCAGCGCCTGTACGTCGCCGTACATGGCGCCCCGGAAGTCGCCCTTCGCCGTGCACCCCGGGGCGGGGCCGGTCACGCAGACGTTCTTCTCCAGGTCCCCGAGCAGGTCGTGCCCGCCGAAGTCGCGCGGGTCCTTCTCCGTGATCTCCGCGAGCAGGGCCAGCCGGGCGGCGGCATGGGCGTCGGGCGCCTCGTCGGGGCCCGCCGCGTAGGCGTACTCGTCGGTGGAGGAGGCGAGTTTGGCCACCACCTTGTCCAGGGCCGGGCTCGCGCCGTCGGCGGCGGCGAGTGCGTACGCGGCCTCGGTGGTGAGGAAGTGGTTCGGGGCCCCGGAGCCCTCGTCCACCACCTGGGTGCCGTCGTGGAGTTGGCTCGTCACCCAGCGGGCGGCCGCCGGTACGTCGATCTTTCCGGCCGGGACGCCCGGGTCGGTCGGGTCAGGCGACGGGCCGGGTGTGACGCCGCCGCCCGCGCGGACGTCGTCGGGGGTGAAGGTGGGCCGGCCGGTGGAGCCGCCGATGTCCGTGCCGCCGAACACCCATGCGTCCACATCGCCCGCCTTGGGCCGGCGGTTCATGGCGCCGAGCGGGCTGTAGGACCAGCTCTCCTGGCCGGGCGAGGCGATCCAGTACGACCAGTAGGCGGTGGCCTGCGGGGTCAGGACGCAGTCCTCGGTCTCCGGAGTCGGGTACTGCGTACCGGAGTTGAAGGCGCCGGAGCCGATGCGGCAGATGAAGCCGTCACCGTCGTGCTGGGTGCCCTCGGTGGTGAACCCGCCGTCGCGCAGGAGTTCGTACCCGGTGGTCGGGGTGGTGTCGCAGCCGCGCACCACACCTCCGCCGAACGGCCCGAAGTCGACCGCGACGACGGCGCCATGGGTGGCCGTGCACTCCTCGATCGGGTCGGCCGCCGCCGGAGCGGCACCGGTGACGAAGGCCACGCTCGCGGCGAAGGTCACCGCTGCCGCCGAGAACAGCGAGAGGAGTCTCCTGCCGGCTGTGCTCCGGTCATGTTGCTGTGCGGTCCCCACCACGGCCCCTCGTGTCGTCCGGGCGGGCCATGCGTGGCAGAAGGCCCCTTTCGGCCACGGCCCTCAAGGGGCCGCCCGCAGAGGGCTGTTCGAACCACGCCGTAGTCCGCGACGGCGTTTCTCGCTGAAATTCCTGGCCCCAGGCATTCCGGCTCGCCCGCGCGGTGGCGGGCCTACGGTTGCGGGTCAGCGCCGGATTTCGACCGGCTTCCCCTGGAGCTGAGTGCTTATCAGGCGGATTGGAACACGCTCTCGAAGAGGCCGTCAAGGTGGTTTGCGTCTCGTTGCCTCCCGGCCGACCCCGCACCCCTGCCGTCCCTGGCGCGCCCCTGCCGCCTCGGGTAGCGTCCTGGCCTGCCACGAGGGGGAACCCGGTGCGAATCCGGGGCTGACGCGCAGCGGTGTGGGACGGCAGGGGGCCGCTCCCGAGCCCGAATGCCCTGTTGGCAGCCGTATCCAGCGAAGCCGTACCCACGCGTCCGGGCGTCGGCCACCCACCCTCGCCCCCGGTGTGCACCCCAGGGGCCGGGCGGTGCCGCACGCCCCTCATCACAGGAGCAGGCACATGCCCCGTTCTGTCACCTCCCGCGCCTCCCGCCGTCTGGCCCTCGTGGTGCCCGCCGCCCTGGGGGCCTTCGTCCTCACGGCGCTTCCCGCCGCCGCGACGTCCACCCCCGCCCAGATCGCCATCTCGAAGACCAACGGGGTGGCCTACCTCAAGTCCCTTCAGGCCGCGGACGGTTCGTACGCCGGCTCCGGGCTCTCCAACGAGTGGGCCTTCAGCGCGTTCGCCGCCGCCGGAACGGCCGCCGTGGACGTGACACCCGGCGGCGACGCCACGAAGAACGCGCGCACCGTCTACCGCAACCTCCTGGCCACCCCCGGCTGGCCCTCCGCCACCCCCGTCGTCACCGACTACCAGCGCGGCACGCTCAACGCGTACGCCGCCGGGATCGACCCCGCCCGGGTCTCCGCCTCGCGCAACCTGATCGCCGACATCTACGGCTACTGGCAGAACGCGGAGGCCGGCTACTTCGGCCCGTCCGGCAACTACAACGGGACGGTCTTCGCCGCACTCGCGCTGGGCGGCGCCAGAACCCAGGCGGGCGCCCAGCGCGTACCGCAGGAGCTCGTCGACAAGATCGTCGCCCGGGTCCGGGCCAACCAGCACGACGACGGCGGCTGGACCTACAGCAAGGCCGAGGGCAACCCGACCGAGCTGGCCAAGCCGGGCGACATCGACATGACGGGCGCCTCCATGGCCGCGCTCTGCGTCTCCGGCGTCCCGAACACCGACCCCGACATCCTCCAGGCCAAGGCGTTCCTCAAGAGCAAGCTGGTCAACTCCTCCGGCGCCTTCAGCGCCCTGTACGGCGTCAACTCCAGCTCCAACGGCTGGGCCGTCTCCGGCCTCAACGCCTGCGGCATCGACCCGCAGACCGGCGACTTCCTCACCCCGCTGGGCCGGACCCCGGTCGACTTCCTGATCGCCCAGCAGTTCAACCCCGGCGGCGGCTTCAAGTACCAGCCCTCGGACACCTCCCCGTCCGCCTACTCCTCCACCGACGCCCTGCGCGCCGTCGCCGGGGGCGGCTTCACCGCCGCACCGCCCACCCCGGTCACCTCGGGGGCGCCCACCTGGGTCGCGCAGAGCGGCTTCACCTCCGGTACGGCGACGAAGCTGGCGCTCACCGTGGACGACGGCACCGGCACCCTGAAGGTCTGCTCCGTCGCCTTCACCCCCACGGGCACCACGACCGACCTCGGCACCGTCCTGGCCGCCGCGTCGACCACGTCCACCCCGGCCGGCTGCGTCACCTCCGTGGTCCCCGCCACCGGGACGGGCGCCATCACCTCGCTCAACGGCAAGGCCAACACCGGCTCGGCGACGTGGAAGGTCTCGGTCGACGGCTCGGCGTTCGCCGGGGCGACGCGCGACAAGGTGATCGGCGTCGGCGACACGATCGCGCTGCGCTTCTCCTGACCCCCGGTCCGGTGGAGGGGGCGGGTCCTCAGGCGGGCGGCGCCCCCTTCACCGGGTACGGCACGAACGTGCTGCTGTTCTCGTCGACGGCCAGCGGCTGCCCCAGCGGCGGCACCGCGCGCTGCGGGCAGTCCAGCCGCTCGCAGATCCGGCACCCCATCCCGATCGGCGTCGCCGCCGAGGCGTTGTCCAGGTCGAGCCCGTCGGAGTAGACGAGCCGCCCGGCGTGCCGGATCTCGCAGCCGAGCCCGATCGCGAACGTCTTGCCCGGCTCGCCCCACCCGCCCCGGTGGCGCGTCACGGCCCGCGCGGTCCACAGATGGCGCTGCCCGTCGGGCATGGCCGCGATCTGCACATGGATACGGCCCGGGGCGGCGAACGCCTCGTACACGTTCCACAGTGGGCAGGTGCCGCCCGCGCGGGAGAAGTGGAACCCGGTCGCGGACTGCCGCTTCGACATGTTCCCGGCCCGGTCGACCCGGACGAAGGAGAACGGCACCCCGCGCAGCCGGGGCCGCTGGAGCGTGGAGAGCCGGTGGCAGACCGTCTCGTGACCGAGCCCGAAATGGTCGGTGAGGCGCTCGATGTCGTACCGGACCTCCTCCGCCGCCGTATGGAAGGCGCGGTACGGGAGGATCAGCGCGCCCGCGAAGTAGTTGGCCACCCCGATCCTCGCCAGCGGCCAGGTCGCCGACCCCTCGTCGTAGTCCTCCGAGGCCAGCCGCGAGATCTCCCCGCCGTATTCGAGCAGCGCCAGCTGGGTGGCCATCCGGAACGCCTGCTGCCCGGGGCGGAGCCGGCTGGAGAGGTGCAGCACCCGGGCGTCCGGGTCGTAGTGGTGCAGCCTGCCCGTGTCTGGGCCAGGGGAAGCGGGGCCGGCGGGCCGTCGTGCCGGACGCCGGCCCGCGGGGGTGCCCCCGGGCCGGCCCCGCCGGTCGTCGGTGGTGGCCAGCCGGATGCCGTGGTGCTCGGTGAGCCGGGCCGCGAGCGCGGTCACGACCTCGCCGGGGCGCACCCCGATCTCCGCCGCCAGCTCCTCCGCCGCCAGGTCCGCCTCGTGCAGGTAGTTCTGCCGCCGGTAGAAGAACTCGCGGATCTCCTCGTGCGGGGAGCGCGGCAGGTCGAGACCGCCGCCGCCACGCAGCTCGGCCGCCTCCGCGAGCCGTCCGGCCAGCGCCTGGTTGCGCCGCCCGAGGTCGAGCAGGACGGACGCGACCCCCGGCAGCCGGGAGGCCAGCTCGGACAGCTCGGCGGCCGAGACGCGCGCCGTGCCGACCTCGTCGGCCAGCGCCTCGCGCAGATCCGCCAGCACCCGGGTGGTGTCCCGCTCCGAGAAGAAGCCGGGGTCGACCCCGAACGCCTCGGTCAGCCGCAGCAGCACCGGCACCGTCAAGGGGCGCGAGTCATGCTCCATCTGGTTGAGGTAGCTCGGCGAGATCGCCAGTATCCGGGCCAGCTCCGCCTGGCTCAGCCCGCGCTCCTCGCGCAGCCTGCGCAGCCGCGCACCCGCGTAGGTCTTGCTCATACCGGAGCCCTTCGCGCCGTCGTCGACATGGTGGCAACCCTAGCCGCGACACGGCCGTCGAGAGCCTTCGCAACCTTGGCAAAGCGCACGGAAAGATTGGCAGAACTTGGCACACGTCTCTGGTTGATGGCACTCAGTGCCACTCCCAGAGTTGTTCCTGCGGCCCACCGGACACCGGCTCCGGACTGGGGTACCGAGCACGATTTCATGCCCTGACGTCGTACTCCTCGGGATCCCGGACCGGTTCGCCGGGCGCATTGCTCACCGTTCCACCTCGGAGGTCCGGTGGGCCGCACCCAGGAGCCGCGTCACTCGGTGACGTGGCTTAGCACCCTTCACACGATCGACCCACACGACTTCGGGAGTGACGCCATGGCGCAGGCAAGGACGACGGCGGAAGAGCTGGCGCGGCGGTGGGCGAGCGACCCCCGCTGGAAGGGCATCGAGCGCACCTACGGCGCCGAGGACGTGGTCCGGCTCTCCGGCAGCGTCCGCGAGGAGCACACCCTGGCCCGGCGCGGCGCCGAGCGGCTCTGGCGCCAGCTGCACGAGCAGGGCTACATCCACGCGCTCGGCGCCCTGACCGGCGGCCAGGCCGTCCAGCAGGTCAAGGTAGGCCTCCAGGCCGTCTACCTCTCCGGCTGGCAGGTCGCCGCCGACGCCAACCTGGCCGGCCACACCTACCCCGACCAGAGCCTCTACCCGGCCAACTCGGTGCCGAGCGTGGTCCGCCGGATCAACAACGCCCTGCTGCGCGCCGACCAGATCGCCACCGCCGAGGGCGCCGGAGACACCACCGACTACCTGGCCCCGATCGTCGCCGACGCCGAGGCGGGCTTCGGCGGACCGCTCAACGCCTTCGAGCTGACCAAGGCGATGATCGAGGCCGGTGCGGCCGGCATCCACTACGAGGACCAGCTCGCCTCCGAGAAGAAGTGCGGTCACCTCGGCGGCAAGGTCCTCGTCCCCACCGCCCAGCATGTGCGCACCCTCAACGCGGCCCGCCTCGCCGCCGACATCGCGGACGTCCCGACGCTGATCGTGGCCCGCACCGACGCACTCGCCGCCAACCTCATCACCAGCGACGTGGACGAGCGCGACGCGCGGTTCGTCACGGGGGAGCGGACCGCCGAGGGCTTCTACCGGGTGCAGAACGGCATGGCGCCGGTCATCTCGCGCGGCCTCGCCTACGCCCCGTACGCCGACCTCATCTGGGTCGAGACCGGCACCCCCGACCTCGCCCAGGCCCGTGAGTTCGCCGAGGCGATCCACGCCGAGCACCCGGACCGGATGCTCGCGTACAACTGCTCGCCCTCCTTCAACTGGCGGGCCGCGCTGGACGACGACCAGATCGCCAAGTTCCAGCGGGAGCTGGGCGCGATGGGCTACCGCTTCCAGTTCATCACCCTGGCCGGTTTCCACTCCCTCAACCACGCCATGTTCGACCTGGCGCGCGGCTACGCCGAGCAGGGCATGACCGCCTATGTCGACCTCCAGGAGCGGGAGTTCGCCGCCCAGGAGCAGGGCTTCACCGCGGTCAGGCACCAGCGCGAGGTCGGCACCGGCTACTTCGACCAGGTCTCCACCGCCATCAACCCCGCCTCCTCCACCACGGCCCTGACCGGCTCCACGGAGGAGGAGCAGTTCCACTAGAGGTCCCTGCCGGTCGCGGGGGCACCCCGTCCCCCGCGACCGGGCTCCCGCACCGCCCACGCCCCGCTGAGGAGACCCGCATGACCCCCCCTGTCACGACCGGCCGCGTCCAGGTCCTCCTCGTACCGGGCGACCGGCACGAGGAGGACCTCACCCCCGAGGCCCTTGGCTTCATCGCCCGCCTCGACGCGGCCTTCGCCGCCCGCCGCTTCGACCTGCTCACCGAGCGCCGCCGCCGCTGCGCCCTCCTGCGCTCCGGCACCCCGCTCGACTTCTCCCGCGCCACCACCGCCGTCCGCAACGACCCCGACTGGCGGGTCGCCCGGCCCGCCCCCGGCCTCACCGACCGGCGGGTGGAGATCACCGGGCCGCCCGAGCGGCGGACGGCGGTCAACGATGACCGCCCCCTTCCTGCGCGCTTGCACCGAACTCCTGGTCCGCACCTGTCACCAGCGCGGCGCCCACGCCATCGGCGGCATGGCCGCCCAGATCCCCGGCGGTGACGCGGCGGCCCGGGAAGCGGCGCTGGCCAAGGTCCGGCTCGACAAGGAGCGTGAGGCGGAGGACGGCTTCGACGGCTCCTGGGTCGCCCACCCCGGGCTCGTCCCCGTCTGCCGGACGGTCTTCGACGGGGTGCTCGGCGACCGGCCGCACCAGCTGGAACGGACCCGCGACGACGTCCATGTCACCGGGCCGTCGACCGCGCAACGGTGGAGCGGCTCTTCGAGGAGGAGCTGGCCACGCTCGGCGCCACCTACCCCTGGGCCCGGCTCGACCAGGTCCGCGACCTGTTCGAACGCACCGCCCTGGGCAGGGAGCTGCCCGCCTTCTTCACCACGGAGGCGTACGCACGCCACCTCGTCGGCCGGCCGGTGGTGCGGGCATGAGCGCACACGTCCCGCCGGACGGCTTGGTCCAGACCTCTTGACCGAAGGTCTGGACCATTCTACGGTTTGGCAGGGTCACGACATAGGGCGGGGCGGGGCGAACCTTTCGCCCCGTCGGCGGCGGTCCCGGGCAGGAAGGACACACGGATCATGGGCCGTACATCACGGCTGCTGGGCCTCGGCCTGGCCGCGGCACTCGTCGTACCGATGCTGGTGGGAGCCGCCCCACCGAAGGCCGCCGGCACCGATACAGGTCCCGTCGCCGCCGCCGACGAGACCTGTGCGGTCAAGTCGAAGCCCGCCGGCAAGGTGCTCCAGGGGTACTGGGAGAACTGGGACGGCGCCGCCAACGGCGTGCACCCCCCGCTCGGCTGGATCCCGATCACGGACTCCCGCATCACCCAGCACGGCTACAACGTGGTCAACGCGGCCTTCCCCGTCATCCGCTCCGACGGCACCGTGCTGTGGGAGGACGGCATGGACAACACCGTCAAGGTCGCCACCCCGGCGGAGATGTGCCAGGCCAAGGAATCCGGGCTCACCCTCCTCATGTCGATCGGCGGAGCGACCGCCGGGATCGACCTCAGCTCCAGCACGGTCGCCGACCGGTTCGTGGAGACCGTGGTCCCGATCCTGAAGAAGTACAACTTCGACGGCATCGACATCGACATCGAGACCGGCCTCACCAGCAGCGGAAACATCAACCAGCTCTCCGCCTCACAGACCAACCTCATCCGCATCATCGACGGCGTCCTGGCAGCGATGCCCTCGAACTTCGGCCTCACCATGGCCCCCGAGACGGCGTACGTCACCGGCGGCAGCGTGGTCTACGGCTCGATCTGGGGCGCGTACCTGCCCATCATCAAGAAGTACGCGGACAACGGCCGGCTCTGGTGGCTGAACATGCAGTACTACAACGGCAGCATGTACGGCTGCTCCGGCGACTCCTACTCCGCCGGTACGGTCGCCGGCTTCGTCGCCCAGACCGACTGCCTCGACAAGGGGCTCGTCATCCAGGGCACCACCATCAAGGTCCCCTACGACAAGCAGGTCCCCGGCCTCCCCGCCCAGCCCGGCGCGGGCGGCGGCCACATGTCCCCCTCGCTCGTCTCCCAGGCCTGGAACCACTACGACGGCTCCCTGAAGGGGCTGATGACCTGGTCCCTGAACTGGGACGGCTCCAAGGGCTGGACCTTCGGCGACAACGTGAAGGCCCTCCAGGGCCGCTGACGCACACCCTTTGCGCCCCCGGTCCCGCCACGGACCGGGGGCGCGGAGCCGTCCCGGCCGGGGCGCGCGGCCGGGTCGGCGTGGACGGATCACGCGCCGATGCGGGCAAGGGGACAGAATCGGGTACGGATCGGGGTGATCGTCCGCCCCGGGACGACGGCCCGTTCCCCCGGGCCGACGACGACGAAGACGCAAGAGGAGACCCGATGGCGCACGCACGGGCCGGGCAGCCGGCGCAGTCCGCGGACCTGGTCGACGTGGCACGGCTGGTGACGGCCTATTACGCCCTCCACCCCGATCCGGCCGAGCCCGCCCAGCGGGTGGCCTTCGGCACCTCGGGCCACCGCGGCTCCGCGCTCGCGGCGGCGTTCAACGACGACCACATCGCCGCCACCACCCAGGCGATCTGCGACTACCGGGCCCGCCAGGGCACCGACGGGCCGCTCTTCCTGGGCGCCGACACCCACGCCCTGTCCGAGCCCGCCCGGGTCACCGCCCTGGAGGTCCTCGCCGCCAACGGGGCCACCGTCCTGATCGACAGCGCGGACGGCTACACCCCGACCCCCGCGCTCTCGCACGCCATCCTGACGTACAACCAGGGGCGCACCGAGCACCTGGCCGACGGCATCGTGGTCACCCCGTCGCACAACCCGCCCGCCGACGGCGGCTTCAAGTACAACCCGCCCAACGGCGGACCGGCCGCCTCGGACGCCACCTCCTGGATCCAGGACCGGGCCAACGCCCTCATCGAGGCCGGACTCGGGGAGGTGCGCCGGATCCCGTACGCCCGCGCCCTGGCCGCCGACACCACCGGCCGCCACGACTTCCTGAGCCGCTACGTCGACGACCTGCCCTCCGTCCTGGACCTGGACGCCGTACGGGAGGCGGGCATCCGGATCGGCGCCGACCCGCTCGGCGGCGCCTCCGTCGCGTACTGGGGGCGCATCGCGGAGCGGCACCGGATCGACCTCACCGTGGTCAACCCGCTCGCCGACCCGACCTGGCGGTTCATGACGCTGGACTGGGACGGCAAGATCCGTATGGACTGCTCCTCCCCGCACGCCATGGCCTCGCTGATCGAGCAGCGCGACGCGTACACCATCGCCACCGGCAACGACGCCGACGCCGACCGGCACGGCATCGTCACCCCCGACGGCGGCCTGATGAACCCCAACCACTATCTGGCCACCGCCATCGACTACCTCTACACCCACCGCGAGGGCTGGCCCGCCGGGACGGGCATCGGCAAGACACTGGTCTCCTCCTCGATGATCGACCGGGTCGCCCACGACCTCGGCCGGACCCTGGTGGAGGTACCGGTCGGCTTCAAGTGGTTCGTCGACGGGCTGTACGACGGCAGCCTCGGCTTCGGCGGCGAGGAGTCGGCCGGCGCCTCGTTCCTGCGCCGCGACGGCCGGGTCTGGACCACGGACAAGGACGGCATCCTGCTGGCGCTGCTCGCCTCGGAGATCACCGCCGTCACCGGCTCCACCCCCTCGCAGCGCTACGCCCAGCTCACCGCGCGCTTCGGCGACCCGGCCTACGCCCGCGTGGACGCGCCCGCCACCCGCGAGGAGAAGGCGGTCCTGGCCCGGCTCTCCTCGCAGCAGGTCAAGGCCGACACCCTGGCGGGCGAGCGCATCACCGCCGTACTCACCGAGGCACCGGGCAACGGGGCCGCGATCGGCGGCCTCAAGGTCTGCACCGACAGCGCCTGGTTCGCCGCCCGGCCCTCGGGCACGGAGGACGTCTACAAGGTGTACGCGGAGAGCTTCCAGGGGGCCGAGCACCTCGGCCGGGTCCAGGAGGAGGCGCGCGCCCTGGTCTCGGAGGCGCTGGGAAGCGCCTGAGCCCTCTACGCGTCCGGGGCCGGCCCGTCGTCTGTGTGGCCGGTCCTCAGGCGCCCGGCACGGTGGGCTGCACCTGGCGGAGGAACGTCGCGTTGTCCGGGGTGCGGCGGACCTTGTCCAGCAGCGCCTCCAGGGCACCGTGACCCCCCTGGGCGTGCAGGGCGCGGCGCAGCGCCCGTACGGTGGCCAGCTCGGCCGGGCCCGTCAGCAGCTCCTCGCGGCGGGTGCCGGAGCGGGCGATGTCGACGGCCGGGAAGAGCCGCCGGTCCGCGAGCGAGCGGTCCAGCCGCAGCTCCATGTTGCCGGTCCCCTTCAGCTCCTCGAAGAAGAACTCGTCGGCGCGCGAGCCCGTCTCCACGAGGGCGGTCGCCAGGATGGTGAGCGAGCCGCCCTCCTCGGCGGAGCGCGCCGCCCCGAACAGCTTCTTGGGGCCCGCCAGGGCCGCCGCGTCGACGCCGCCGCTCAGGGTGCGGCCGCCCGATCCGGCCGCGTTGTTGTGGGCCCGGCACAGCCGGGTGAGGGAGTCCAGCAGGATCACCACGTCCCGGCCCTGCTCGACGAGGCGCTTGGCGCGCTCGACGGCCAGGTCGGCGAGGGCGATGTGCTCCTTGGCGGGCCGGTCGAAGGTGGAGGCGTACACCTCGCCGCGCACGGAGCGGCGCATGTCGGTGACCTCCTCGGGGCGTTCGTCCAGGAGGACCACCATCAGGTGGCACTCGGGGTGGTTGGTGGCGACGGCGGCGGCGAACTGCTGGAGCAGGACCGTCTTGCCGGTCCTGGGCGGTGCGACGATCAGGCCGCGCTGGCCCTTGCCGACGGGGGAGACCAGATCGACGATCCGGGGGGCCGGGCCGCCCTTGGGGGTCTCCAGCCGCAGCCGCTCGGTGGGGTGGACCGGGGTGAGGTCGCGGAAGTGGGCCCGGCCGCCCAGGGCCTGCGGCGCCAGGCCGTTGACCCGGTCGACGGAGGCCAGGACGCGGGGCCGCTCGCAGCTCCCCTCGACGGCGTCGCCCTTGCGCAGGCCGTGGCGGCGCATCAGCGCGGACGACACCTGGATGTCATCGGGGGAGGAGTGGCCGCCCTGGACACGGAGCAGGCCGTGGCCGCCCGTGGTGGTGTCGAGGAGCCCGGCGGCCCGGACGGGGCGCGGCTCACGGACGACGGGGCGTTCGAGTGTGGTGGTCATGGAAGGGGGTCCTTTCGCGGACATGGCGCATGAGGGACCGGCGTACGGAGGGGCGGCATCGTCACGCCCGCACCGGGGGCACGAAAAACCCAGGGCCGGAAGGAGAGACAGCGAGAACGCTGGAGAGAAGCCGGATCGCCGGTCGGATGGGACGGGCGCAACAGCGATGGAGAGAGAAATCAGCACCGGTGCCCGACGAAGGGGCATCCACGGGTGCTCATCGCACTCTAGCACTCCGCGCCGGGGGCGCGGGGATCTTGTTCCGGGAGAACGCTCCGGGAGGACGGCGAGAAGGGCGGTGCTGAAACTTGGGGAGCTTGGTCTTGATCTCCGTCAGGCCCTGGTCGCCGACCAGCGCGTCCGGCGAGTAACC
>NZ_JBEYKR010000138.1:0-18655 GCF_040703535.1 Streptomyces sp. NPDC007346 | reverse complement strand
GCTTCATGATCACCGCCGCGTCGGCATCGGCCAGGCGGCGCTTGAGCTCGTCGGCCGGCAGCACGCCCGACAGCACCGACAGGCTCTGGTTGCGCCGCCCGCGCGGCGGTCCGCCGCCGCAGGGCGCACCCCGCACAGGCGCAGTCGATGGCGGGTTCGTACTCCTCGAAGACCGGCACAGTCATGCGATTCCCCTCCGCAGTCGTCACTCGTCACTCGTCACTCGTCAAGATCTTTGGGCGCGGCTGCGACGGACGCCACTGTCTCAACTCTCCCGACATAAGGCATTTTGACGGATCAATGCGAAAAAACGACCATCTGACGGGGCGTGGCGGCAGGTAAATGGTTCGGAGCACCCCTGGACGTCGGGTAGAGTTCTCCAGGTCAGCAGGCGCCGTTAGCTCAGTTGGTTAGAGCAGCTGACTCTTAATCAGCGGGTCCGGGGTTCGAGTCCCTGACGGCGCACGCATCATCAAGGCCCCCTCACCGAGCGTGAGGGGGCCTTGATCATTTCTTGGCTCGCGAACGGTGACACCCGTACGGTGCGCTCCCGCGGCGACGCCGAAAGCAGGCCGGAAGCACGGGCGGTCACGGCGTGGTGACCGGGAGCCCACCGGCCCTACATCACCACTTCGTCACGCCCCTGCCACAAGCACCACCCAAACCGTACGGATGGCCGCGAAAAGGCCTATTCCATCCTTGCGTGCGCCTCCACTGTCGGACAATCTATCTGGAGCATTCGGCTCCAAGGGGGCGACCGGTCCGTACAGTTGGATCAGCAGAACGTGATGTTCCGTTTGTGTGCCGCTGAGTGGGGGGTCCCGTTCACGGACGGACACCGAGAGGGCATCATGCGAGCGGAATGTGCCTTCCATGTCTGCGCGGCCACCGGCCCGCGCAGAGGGCATGCGCGGTGAGGGACGGGGAACCACCGAGCACCGAGTGACGGACCGATCACGCACCAGCGTGCGTGCGGGGGGATGACCCATGACGTCGACGCCGCCAGGCGACCGGCAGGAGAACGACGCTTCCCGGACCACGCAGCTTCGGATACCCCCGCAGCTACGGACCGGGAGGCCGCGCCGCCATGCCAAGAAAGAGCTGCCGCGCTACGACTACGAGCACTACAGCCGCCTGGCCGGGCCGCTGACGCAGCCCCCCGCGGGCAAGCCGTACCGGGTCCAGTACCGCTCGCTGATATCCCAGGAGCCGCACCGCGTGCGCGCGGCGCTCCTGCTGGGTGCGGCTCCGCTCGTCTCGCTCGGCCTCTTCGCCTGGCTGATGCAGCCCGGCCACTGGACCGAGCGCGACCCGAACCTCGACAACGACCTGCTGCTGGCGCTCGACGTCGTCATGCTGGTCTCCATCGGCCTGATCGAGCTGTTCCGGACGCTGAACGTCCTGTCCAACGCCCATGCCACCCTCGTCGCCCGGGACCCCGTCCCGGTGGTGCCGGAGGCCGGCACCAAGGTCGCCTTCCTCACCTCCTTCGTGCCCGGCAAGGAACCGCTGGAGATGGTGACGAAGACCCTGGAGGCGGCCGTCAAGATCCGCCACCGCGGCCTGATGCACGTCTGGCTGCTGGACGAGGGCGACGACCCCGCGGTCAAGGAGGTCTGCGCCCGGCTCGGTGTGCACCACTTCTCCCGCAAGGGCGTGGCCCACTGGAACCAGGCCAAGGGCCCGCACCGCGCGAAGACCAAGCACGGCAACTACAACGCCTGGCTGGACGCGCACGGCGGCAACTACGACTTCTTCGCCTCGGTCGACACCGACCACATCCCGCTGCCGAACTACCTGGAGCGGATGCTCGGCTACTTCCAGGACCCCGACGTCGGCTTCGTCATCGGCCCGCAGGTCTACGGCAACTACGACACCTTCGTCACCAAGGCCGCCGAGTCCCAGCAGTTCCTCTTCCACGCCCTGATCCAGCGCGCGGGCAACCGCTACGGCGCCCCCATGTTCGTCGGCACGAGCAACGCCGTACGCATCTCGGCGCTGAAGCAGATCGGCGGTCTGTACGACTCGATCACCGAGGACATGGCCACCGGCTTCGAGATCCACCGCCACCGCAACCCGGCCACGGGCAAGAAGTGGCGCTCGGTCTACACCCCGGACGTGCTGGCGGTCGGTGAGGGCCCGACCGCGTGGACGGACTTCTTCACCCAGCAGCTGCGCTGGTCGCGCGGGACGTACGAGACGATCATCGGGCAGTTCTGGAAGGGCTTCGGCACGATGCCCCCCGGCAAGCTCTTCAACTACACGATGATGATCATCTTCTACCCGATGTCGGCCCTGAACTGGATCCTCGCGGCCCTCAGCTGCGCCCTGTTCCTCGGCATGGGCGCCTCCGGTGTCCAGATCGACCCGGTCATCTGGATGATGCTGTACGGGAACGCCTCCGCGCTCCAGATCGGCCTCTACGTCTGGAACCGCCGCCACAACGTCTCGCCGCACGAGCCCGAGGGCTCCGGCGGACTGGCCGGCATGCTGATGTCCGCGCTCTCCGCGCCGATCTACGCGCGCTCGCTGATGGACGCGGTCCTGCGCCGCAAGAGCTCGTTCGTGGTGACCCCCAAGGGGGACTCCTCCAGCCCGGACACCCTCTTCGGCACCTTCCGGATCCACCTGTTCTTCGTCTTCGTCTTCGCCGCGTCGATGGTCTCCGCGTTCTTCTTCGGCAACAGCCACCCCGCCATGCTGACCTGGGCCTCGCTCGCCCTGCTGATCACCGTCGCGCCGGTCATCGGCTGGCGGTACACGATCCGCGCCGAGAAGAAGAAGCGCCGAGGCGGTGGAGCCCATCGCGGCGGCGGCCGGCCTTCCGGCCCGCAGCATCCGGCCCCGCCACGGCCCGACGCGCCCGGCAATGACCAGACCCTGCAGATCGCCCTTGGGGGACGTAAGAAATGAAGTACCGTCCGAGCCGCCGTACCCGCCGCCTGGCGATCAGCGCGGTGGTGGTCCTCGCGCTCGCGGGGGCGAACGGGCCATGGCTGTACCGCTTCAGCACCGAGCGCTACCACGACTACAAGATCAACAAGCCGGAGTACAAGGCGGCCAACGGCCACTGGGACTTCCTGGACGTCCCCTCCGAGTACAAGGTCAACGCGATCCACGCGGCGCTGCTGCACACCGGCAAGGTGCTGCTCGTCGCGGGCTCCGGGAACAACCAGAAGAACTTCGACGCCAAGAGCTTCCGCTCGGTGCTGTGGGACCCGAAGACGAACGCCTTCAAGAACATCCCCACACCCGAGGACATGTTCTGCGCCGGCCACACCCAGCTGCCCGACGGCAAGCTCCTCATAGCCGGCGGCACCAAGCGCTACGAGAAGCTCCAGGGCGACGTCACCAAGGCCGGCGGCCTGATGATCGTCCACAACGAGGACCCGGACAAGCCGATCACCCTGCCCGCGGGCACCCGCTTCACCGGCAAGGAGAACGGCAAGACGTTCATCTCCAAGGACCCGGTGCTGGTGGAGAAGGCCACCAAGGTCTTCGACGAGGAGACCGGCGCCTTCCTCCGCAACGACCCGGGCCTCGGCCGGATCTACGTCGAGGCGCAGAAGACCGGCAAGAAGTACGAGACCGGGACCGAGGACAACTACCGGGTCGCGGGCCTCTCCGGCTCCGACACCCGCAACGTCTACGGGATCGCCCAGAAGCTGGCCCTGGACAAGAAGGACTTCCAGGGCATCCGGGAGGCCTTCGAGTTCGACCCGGTCGCGGAGAAGTACATCACCGTCGACCCGATGAACGAGGCCCGCTGGTACCCGACCCTGACGACGCTGGAGGACGGCAAGGTCCTCGCGCTCTCGGGTCTGGACGAGATCGGGCAGATCGTACCGGGCAAGGACGAGATCTACGACCCGGAGACCAAGGAGTGGGAGTACACCGGCATCGAACGGCGGTTCCCCACCTATCCGGCGGTCTTCCTCCTCAACGACGGCAAGCTGTTCTACTCCGGCTCCAACGCCGGGTACGGTCCGGCGGACGTGGGCCGCGACCCGGGCGTCTGGGACCTGTCCACCAACAAGTTCACGAAGATCCCCGGGCTCAGCGACCCGGACCAGATGGAGACCTCGGCGACCGTACGGCTGCCTCCCGCCCAGGACGAGAGGTTCATGGTGATCGGCGGCGGCGGGGTCGGCGAGTCGGAGAAGTCCAGCGAGAAGTCCCGGCTGGTCGACCTCCGGGAGAAGAACCCGAAGTTCACCGACGGCGCCTCGCTCTCCGAGGGCACCCGCTACCCCAGCGCCTCCCTGCTCCCCGACGACTCGCTGCTCGTCACCGGCGGCTCCAGCGACTACCGCGGGCGCAGCAACTCGGACGTGCTCCAGGCCCGGCTGTACGACGCGAAGACGGACACGTACAAGCGGGTCGCGGACCCGGCGGTGGGCCGCAACTACCACTCGGGGTCCGTACTGCTGCCGGACGGCCGGGTCATGATCTTCGGCTCGGACCCGCTCTTCGGGGACGAGGCCAACACCCGGCCCGGCGTCTTCGACCAGCGCATCGAGATCTACACCCCGCCCTACCTCTACCGGGACTCCCGGCCGGAGCTGACGGCCGGGCCCAAGAGCATCGAGCGCGGCGGGACCGGCATGTTCACCACGCAGCACGCCTCCTCGATCACCTCGGCGAAGCTGATGCGGCCCTCCGCGGTCACCCATGTCACCGACACCGACCAGCGCACCATCGAGCTGGAGCTGGAGAAGTCGGCGGACTCGGTCACCGTGACCGTGCCGAAGAACCGGGCGCTGGTGCCGGCGGGCTGGTACATGCTGTTCGTCACCGACGAGAAGGGCACCCCGTCCGAGGGGATGTGGGTGGAGGTGCCGTAGGCGTACGTACGCACACGTACGGCACCGGCCCGTACGGAGGCCGCGTCCCGGGAGAGCCGCTCTCCCGGAGCGCGGCCTCCGTGCTGCTCGGGCCGTGCTCCCGGGGAGCGGCTACTTCGTGGCGCGGGCCAGGTCCAGTGCGTACTCCGGCCACCAGTCGCCCGCCTTCGGGCCGCCCTTGCAGTCGCCGTCGGACTCGCCGGGGCGCTTGATCCACAGGTAGGCGTCGACCAGCTCGTCGCCGGTCTGCGTGGTCGGGGCCTCGCCCAGCGCGCGGCCGGGCGGGTTGCACCAGGTCTCGGCCGGGTCGCCGCCCTGGTAGGGGCCGTTGCCGTTGCGGCTGGTGTCGATGACGAAGGGCTTGCCGCCGATCTTCGCCGACAGCTTCTTGCCGAACTCCGTACTGACGGCCGTCGTCTGGAAGTTGGAGACGTTGAGCGAGAAGCCGTCCGCCGCCTCGATGCCCGCCCGCCGCAGCGGCTGGAACAGGGTCTCGGGCGACTGCCAGCCCGCGTTGCCCGCGTCCAGGTAGACCGTGGTGGCGGGCTGCTGCTTCAGCCGCTGGATGGCGCCCTTGAGCAGGTCGTAGCGCTCCTCGTGGAACTCCTGGGGCGTGCAGCCGTCGACCAGGTGGAGCAGGGCGTCCGGCTCCAGGATCACGGTCGCCGGGCGGTCCCCGATCCCCTTGGCCACGCTGTCCAGCCAGGCGCGGTAGGCGTCGGCGTCGGCGGCGCCGCCCTTGGAGAACTGGCCGCAGTCGCGGTGGGGGATGTTGTAGAGGACGAGCAGCGCGTCCCGGTCGGCCTTCGCGGCCGCCTCGGTGACGCGCCTCACCTCGCTCTCCGCGTCGTCCGGGCGCACCCACTCGCCGACCGGCTGCTGGGCGATCTTCCGGATCAGCTCGGCGTTCGCCTCGTCGCCGTCCTTCTCGTACGCGGTGACCTGCCGGGCGGCGTTGCCGTCGGGGTTCACCCAGTACGGGTCCTGGGCCTTGGGCTGCTGCTCGACGACCGGGGCGCTCTCCTGGTCGCTCTCCCCGTCGCCGGAGCAGCCGGTCAGCGCGAGGACGGCGCAGAGTGCCGCCGCCGTACCGGTCGCCCTGAAGCCTGCCGTCGTGCGTCTGCGCGCCTGGGACCGGCCGGTGTGACTGCCGTACATCCACTCCCCCTTGGGTGCACTGCTCGTACTGTCTCTCACGGGTGCACCGATGTGCTGCCGGTCCGCTCCATCCTGGCACAGCGGTCCCTCGGCCCCGTGGGGCGCCCGGCCCCGCCCAGCGGCGGTGACGGCGGGCTGGTGCCCCGCCCGTACAACGGTCACACAGAGGCACTGAGTTCCGGACATCCTGTGGAAAACCGGTGCCTGGGCGGAACTCGTCCCCCTACAGTGGCGGCAGAGAGCGTCCCCGTACCGCACGGACCTCCCGTACCGCGCCGGGCAACTCCCGCGGCCCGGCGCACGCGGTCGAGGCCGGCCCGGACGGCGCGCCCCGGGAGGGGCGGCCGACCGGGCCGGGGTGCCCTTCGCGGACCGGACCCCTGCCCACGCGGGCGCCCTGAGGCCCTGCCCGTGCGGGCGTCCTACACGTCCCGGGCGTCCCGCGCTCCGGTGAGGTAGGCGGACACGATCACGTTCGCCGTGTAGGAGCGGGACTTCCGGTCGTACGTCCCGCCGCAGGTGATCAGCCGCAGCTCCGCCCGGCCGTCCACGCGGGGCCCGTACGCCTTCTCGGCGTCGAAGCGCTCCCGGGTGACGACCTGGACGTCGTCCACGGTGAACTCGGCGACACCGCCGTCGGCCCGGGTCACCCGGACCTTCTCGCCCGGCCGGACGGCGCTGAGCCCGTAGAAGACGGCCGGCTTGGTCTCGGTGTCGACATGGCCGACCAGCAGGGCCGCCCCCTCGGCGCCGGGCTCGGTGCCCCTGCCGTACCAGCCGGCGGTCTGCGGCAGGTCGTACGGGGGCGGGTCGATGGCCCCGTCCTGGTCGAGGCCGCGCGGGACGACCGGGGCGTCGATCCCGACCGAGGGGACCTGCACGCTGCGCGGGGCCACGCCGTCGAGCGGTTCGCGCGCCGGGGGCAGCGGGGCCCCCAGGGGGCGGCCGACCGCGGCGACGTCGCCGGTGGTCGGGGCCGACATCCCGCCCGACGCGTCGCGCCCCCAGAGCCAGAGGCCGAGCAGCAGCACGGCCCAGGCCACTCCGGTGAGCAGTCGCCCGGTGCCTGCCGGGCGGTCCGGGGCGGACACGTCACTCCGAGGCCGGGTCGCGGCGGCGGCGCGTGGAGCGCAGGGCGACGGCCACGGAGGCGACGGCGGCGAGCACCAGACCGATCACCGCGTGCCGGGTGCCGGGGCCCTCGGACTCCGCCTCCCGCTCGGCGAGGGTGGCGGTGCCTCCGCCGCCCGCCTTGACGGGGGCCACGGGCGAGGGCCGGGTGTGGTGGATGACGGTGAGGGTGCCGGTCGCCCTGCCCTTGCCGTCCTTGCACGTCACCCGGACGTCGTAGGTGCGGGGTGCGGCGTCGGAGCGGATGGCGGCCTCGGCGAAGAGGCCCTTGTCGTCGGCGGGCGCGAAGTGGGCCTCCGAGACGAAGGCGTCGGAGTCGCCCCTGGCCTGGCGGCCCTTGCCGCAGACGTCGGTCCACAGCTCCACCTGCCCGCCCGGGGCGATGGTGGACGGGGTGACCGAGACGGTGCCGCGGGCGTCGTCGCCGGCCCGGACGGCCGGGGATGCCTGAGCGGCGGACACGGGCAGGGCTATGAGCGTGGCCGCCGCCGCGGCACAGAACGTGATGGGCATGGAACGCATCGTGAACCTCCTACGGGAAGGTTCACGCCTGCGGTGGCGGCCCGCATCCGCAGTCCCCCATTCGAGCGACGCTCGGGCGACTGCGGACGCGGCCCCTTCGGGTCAGCGGCTGTCGGCCTGGTCCGGCAGGTCGATGAGGTCGACCAGGTCCGCGATGGACTCGACGACGGTGGACGGCCGGAACGGGTAGCGGTCGATGTCCGCGACCGTCGTCAGGCCGGTGAGGACGAGGAACGTCTGCATCCCCGCCTCCAGACCCGCCAGGACGTCGGTGTCCATCCGGTCGCCGATCATGGCGCTGGTCTCGGAGTGGGCGCCGATGGCGTTCAGCCCGGTCCGCATCATCAGCGGGTTGGGCTTGCCCGCGAAGTACGGCTCCTTGCCGGTGGCCTTGGTGATCAGGGCGGCGACCGAGCCGGTGGCGGGCAGCGGGCCCTCGGCGGACGGCCCGGTCTCGTCCGGGTTGGTGCAGATGAACCGGGCGCCGGCGTTGATCAGCCGGATCGCCTTGGTGAGCGCCTCGAAGCTGTACGTACGGGTCTCGCCGAGCACCACGTAGTCCGGGGCGTGGTCGGTCAGCACGTACCCGATGTCGTGCAGCGCGGTGGTGAGCCCGGCCTCGCCGATGACGTACGCGGTGCCGCCGGGGCGCTGGTCGTCCAGGAACTGGGCGGTGGCCAGGGCGGAGGTCCAGATGTTCTGCACGGGCACGTCCAGCCCCATGCGGCTGAGGCGGGCGTGCAGGTCGCGCGCGGTGTAGATGGAGTTGTTGGTGAGGACGAGGAAGGGGAGCCCGGAATCCCGCAGCCGCTTGATGAAGGCGTCGGCGCCGGGGATCGGGGTGCCCTCGTGGATGAGGACGCCGTCCATGTCGGTGAGCCAGGAAGTGATCGGCTTGCGGTCGGCCATGTGTCGGGACTCCTGCCGTACGTACTGCACGCTGGGGGTGCCCGGACCACGCCGTCCCGGCACCCCCAGCATAATTAGCCTGCGGTGATCTTGACCCCGCCGATCACCCGGTACCAGTTGTTGCCGTCCGGTGCGGTGGAACCGGAAGCTCACGTTGCTGGCCCCGGCCGGGACGCCGACCAGGTGCGGCCGGACGCAGAGGGGGGCGGTGGCTCCGGGGGCGGTGGCTCCGGGGGCGGCGGTGAGGTCGAGCCGGTCAGGACGGTGTTCTCCCCGTACGCGACGCTCACCCCGTCGAACCGGATGCCGCTGGGCGCGGCGGGGGCCCCGGCGCTCATGCCTCGGCCCGCGCGATGAGGTCCGGCAGCTCGGCGACGGACCCGAGGACGTGGGTCGCGCCGTGCCGGTCCAGCCGGTCGCGGTCGTGGGCGCCGGTGAGGACACCCGCGACGAGCCCGGCGCCGGAGCGTACGCCGCTGAGCATGTCGTACGAGGTGTCCCCGGCCACCACGATCCGGCGCACGTCGTCCACCGCACCCGTGCGCAGGAAGGCCGCCAGGACCATGTCCGGGCAGGGGCGCCCCCGGCCGCCCGCGTCGGCGGGGCACAGCGTGAGGGGGACCAGGTCCTGCCAGCCGAGGGCCGCGAGGATGGCGTCCTGGGTGGTGCGGGCGAACCCGGTGGTCAGGACGACGGTCCGGCCCTCGGCGGTGAGGCGCTCGACGGCTTCCCGCGCACCGGGGACCGGTGCGACGCGGCCCCCGTCGACGAGGGCCCCGTACGCCTCCTCGAAGGCGGTGTTGGCGTACCGGGCCTTCTCCTCGTCCCCGAAGAGGTGCCGGAAGACGGAGATCTTCGACTCGCCCATGGTGGCGCGTACGTAGGCGAGTTGGTCGGCGTGCTCCTCCGATCCGGGCCGTACGCCCAGTCGTTCGGCGGCGGCGGAGAAGGCCTGCTCGACGAGGCCGCCGTCGGCGACGGTGGTCCCGGCCATGTCGAGGACGACGAGGCCGAAGGGGTTGTTGTCCGCTGTCCGCATGGCTGCATCCACTCTCTTCACCAGCCCAGTTCGTCGGCGGTCGTCTCGGCGATGGCGGGCGAGCACGTCATGCCCCGGCCGCCGGGCCCGGTCACCAGCCAGACCCCGTCGCGCACCTGCCTGCGGTGGACGACGCGTGCGGTGTCGGTGCACTGGGCGTAGACGCCCGCCCAGCGGCGCCTGACGCGGGGCAGCGGGCGGCCGAGGAAGGCCTCGACGACCCGGGTGAGGTGCTCGTACGGCTCCTCGACGGTGTCGAAGGCGAAGGGGTGCTCGTACTCGTGGGTGTCCCCGATGGTCAGCCCGCCGTCACCACGCTGCACCATGAGCAGCTGCATGCGGTGCTCGGCGGCGACCGGGCCCTGTGGCCGGCGGGCGTTGAGGGCGTCGAGCGCCGCACCACGGTACGCGGGGTAGTAGCGGAAGCTGTCGGCGTCGGCGACCGAGGTGGTCAGGGGTTCGCCCAGCGGGTCGGTCTGCATCATCTGGAGCCGGACCCGGCGCACGGGCAGGTCGGGCCCGGCCAGCTCGCGGACGAGCCCGCCGAGCCAGGCGCCGGTCGCGAGGATCACGGCGTCACCGGTGTGGACGTCACCGTGGTCGTCGCGCACGGAGGCGGCGCCGACGACGTCGCGGACCTCACGGCCACCGAGGTAGGTGTACCGACCGGAGCCCAGCAGCTCCCTCTTCAGGGCGAGTTGGGCGGTACGCGGCTCGACCGCCGCATCCCGCTCGCACCACAGGGCGGCGGTGAACTCCCCGCGCAGGGCGGGGTTGAGGGCGCGGGCCTCCTCGGCGGTGAGCAGCCGGTAGCCGCGCGCGGCGGCGTCGGGCCGGGCGACGGCGGCCTCGGCGACGGCGATCTCGTCCCCGGTCCGCAGCGGGGTGAGCGAACCGCAGGTCCGGAAGCCCAGCCCCGGCACCCGCTGCCCCATGCCCTCCCACAACTCCCGTGCCCGCAGGGCGGTTTCCAGCTCCTCGCCACCGGCCCGGCCGCTGACCCAGATCTGTCCGAAATTGCGGAGCGATGCCCCGCGCGCCTCGCTCTCGCGCTCGATCTGTACGACCTCGTGGCCGCGGGCGACTGCGTGCCAGGCGTGCATGGTTCCCACCACGCCGGCTCCTACGACGATGACTCTCACGGCGGCCACGCTCCTCGGGGCGGGTGTCCCGGACGCGTCCGGTCGGCCACGGGGCGGTGAACGGCCCCCCAAGCTTGGCCTAGACCCGTTATGTTTTAGTTACCGAAGAGGTCGGCCGTGACCTTCGATTCCGTCACTCCCGGGCGCCGCCGCCCCCAGATGCGTGGCGAACTATCGGGCTCCGTGACCCAGTTGCGTGGTGAACTACCGGACACTGCCACCCAGATGCGCAGTGAACTACCGGGCTCCGCCACCCAGTTGCGTGGTGAACTACCGGGCTCCGCCACCCAGATGCGTGGTGAAGGAGAACCGGTCCCCCCGGAACAGCGTCCGCACCCGCTCCAGTGGCCGCCCCTCCGTGTCCCGGGAGAGCCGGTGGAGCAGGAGCATCGGCAGGGCCGGCTGGGCCCCGATGAGCAGGGCCTCGCGGGGGGTGGCGAGCACGGTCTCGATCCGCTCGTCGGCGTCCCCGAACGCGATGCCGAGCCGGTCGCGGAGGTAGGCGTAAAAGGAGGAGTCGGGGTCGAACTCCACGTCCAGCCGCGGGAGTCGGGCGACGCCGACGTACGTGCTCTCCAGGCCGACCCGCTCGTCGTCGGCGAGCAGCACGCGCTCCAGGTGCCAGACGGGGTCGCCCCGGCCCACCCCGATCTCCGCGGCGAGCGCATCGGGGCAGGGGAAGCGTTCCAGCCCGATGAGGTGCCGGCCAGGACGCCTGCCCTGGCGCCGGACCCCTTCGGTGTAGCTGGCGAGCGAGAGCGGCTGCTCCAGTTTGGGCCCGGCGACGACGGTCCCGCGCCCCTGCCTCCGCAGCCGCCCCTCCAGCAGGAGTTCACGCAGCGCCTGCCGGACGGTCTCGCGCGACACCTCGTGGCGCAGGGCGAGGTCCCGTTCGGTGGGCAGGAGTCCTCCTTCGCCCAACTCGTCGAGGAGCAGCGAGATCTGAGCCTTGACGGCGTAGTACCTGGGGATGCGGCCGTGCTCCGGGATGCCGGATCGGATCGGTGCGCCAGGTACCTGGTCGTTCGGGTAGTCCACCGCCCGATGGTGGCAGACCCAGGTGAACGGTGCTGGTGAGCAGGGTGGCCGGGCTCGGGTCGGCGGGCGCGGTCAGCCCGCTGTCCGGCGCATCCGGTGCCCCTTCGCCACGAGGGCCGCGCCGCAGAGGACGAGCGCTCCGGCGGCGGCCGCGGCCCAGGGCAGGAGCTCGGGTCCGGTGCGGGCGAGTTCGGGGAGCGGGCGCCCGGTGACGTAGTGCGGCGGACGCGCGGGCCGCTCCTCGCCGCCGCCGTCCACCCGGGGAGGCACCGAACTGTCCGGCTGGCCGGAGGGGTTGGGGGAGCTGGGAGAGCTGGGAGAGCTGCGGGAGCTGGCGTCCGGGGCGGGCTCCTTGCCGGGCGCCGTGGAGGTGTGGGCGGGCGTGGGGGCGCCGGGGGACGCGTCCGTACGAGGGTGGGGCTCCGCAGACACGTCCGTACGAGGACTGGCCTCCCCGGACACCTCCGCATGGGGGCGAGGCTCCCCGGAGACGTCCGTACGGGGCCGGGCCTCCCCGGACACCTCCGCACGGGGACTGGGCCCCCCGGACACATCCGTACGGGGCCGGGGTTCCGCAGGAACGTCCGTACGGCTGTCGCTGTCCTCCTGGGTGCGCTCCGGCCGGGGGGCCTCGCCCGTGGCACCGTCGACGATCACGAACCGGTACGCCCCCGACTCCCCCACCCAGTCGCCGTCCTCGCGGCCGCCGCCCTTGGCCTTGTCCTGGTGGCGGCGCTGGACGACGGCGGCGTGGGCGGTGACCCGGCCGGGGAGGGTGTCGGAGGTGAAGGCCATCCGGACCCGGACGCCGATGGTGCCCCCGGCGGGAACGGTGAACCCGAGGAAGCCGTCATCGGAGCCGTCGGAGCCCTCCGCGCGGGCGGGGCCGGGGGCGCCGCCGTCGAAGACGCCGATCTGCTCGTCGCGGTCGGTGGTCTCCCAGGTCACCCGGTGTTCGGTTCCGGGGCGGCCGGGCTCGGAGAACTTCAGCTGGATCTGGTCGGCGGTCAGCTTGCGGTCCTCGTCGTTGAGCACGAGCACCGGGTGCAGGGCGCGGCAGGGGGTGTCGGTGGTGTTGGTGAGGTCGAGGAACCAGGTGCCGTAGCCGCCGCCGGAGGCGTACGTCTTCGGGGCGTCCTGGATACGGGCCTCGACGGGGAACTCCTTGGCGTCCGGATCCCCGCAGACGGGCTGCTCGTCGGCGGCCTGGGCCGCTGAGGCGGCGGGGGCGGCCGGGGCCGGGCGGGCGGCGGCCTGCGGGCCGCCCAGGAGCGCGGCGGGGACCGCGATCCCGGCGGCCAGCCCGAGGGCGGCGAGCGCACGGGCGTCACGCAGCCGCGCGCAGGAGTTGGGGGACATGGAGGGGACACCCTTCGCTGCTCGCGAACGACCGGGGCGGGGGCCGCCGGTTGTGGCCTCCGACGCAAGCACGCGCGCGCGGAGTCCGGGAGTCGACATGCCGACACCGCCCATACGATCACCCGATCACCCGCTCAGCAGGTCAGCAGGTCAGCAGGTCGGACCTCGGCGGCGGCGGGCGGCCTCGCGTTCCGCTGCGGCGGCGGCCTCAGGACCAGCTTCGGTGTCGCCCTCAGGCCCGGCCTCCGGGTGGTCGATGAGGTTCGCGCCGGAGACCAGGGCGCGGGCGGTGTCGGCGAAGTACCGCTCGTCGGCGCCCGGCGCGAGGCCGAGCAGGACGCCCTGGCTCAGGCCGATGAGCACGGCCCGCAGCGCGGTGGTCAGGCGTTGCGCCTGCCGCGGGGTCACGCGGGCGCCCTCGTGCGGCCGGCCGGTGAACAGGGCGGTCAGCCGGCTCTCCTCCGCCCGGACCGACTCGGCGAGCCGGGGGCCCACCTCGGGGTCGTGCAGGGCCATGTCCAACAGGGTGAACTGCAACGACTGGTCGGCCGGCGCGTCGGCGGCGTCGCAGCTCCGCCGGTAGTACCGGGCGAAGGCGTCGACCGCCCCCAGGAGGTCCGCGTCGGCCGGGACCGCCTGCTCGATCTCCTCGTAGTGCGGCTGGAGGTAGTCGGTGACCAGGGCCCCCAGCAGGCCGCTCTTGCTGCCGAACAGCGAGTAGACGGCCCCGGTGGTCAGCCCGGCCCGCTCGGCGATCTCGTCGAGCCGGGCGCGGTGCCCGTCCCGGGAGACGGCGTGGAACGCGGCGTCCAGGAGGGCGCGGCGGTTGCGTTCCTTGGTTTCAGCTCTCGTCATTCTCATAATTTGATTATCCTAGTAATCAGATTACGGAAGTGTGTGCGGTTGGGCAGCAGGTCGGCCTGGCTTCGGCTTCGAGGAGGAACACTCATGACAGGCATGCTCGCGGGTGCCATCGGCGACGGCGCGTTCAAGGTGGCGCTCGGCGCCGCCTTCGCCTTCGGCGGTGACCGGCTCAGCGACGTGTTCGGGGTGCCCGCCTGGCTGATGGTCGCCTCGGGCGTGGCCCTGCTGATCGGCGGCGGGATCGAGGTCGCCTACGTCCGCCGCCGCCCGATGCCCACCTGCCTGCGGCTGATGATCGCCTACGACGGCGGCTGGGTGGTGGTGAGCGCCGTCGCCCTGGTGGCGGCCTGGCAGGGCAGCACGGCCGGGGGCGAGATATGGGTCGCGTATCTGACGGTGGCGCCCCTCGCGCTCGCCGCCCTGCTGGTACGCGCGCCCGCCGCCACCCCCGTACGACCGTCGGCCGCGGACACCCCCGCAGGGGACCACGCAGCCTGATCCGGACCGGCCGCCCCAACCACCCCGGCTACCCCCGCTCCCCCACCCGCCCGAACACGGGCGCGAGCACCAGTTGGGCCGCCCCCTCCGCGACGGGCCGGTCCCCGCCCTCCGCGACGGTGACGGCCACCGTGCCTCCACCGCCGCCCCGGGCGGCCCGCTCCTCGATCACGGCCCGGACGCCCCGTACGTACGCGTCCTCGTCGGCCGCCACCGTCCGGCCGCCCAGCACCACCCGGTCGATGTCGAGGAGCCCGACCAGGTTCGCCGCGCCCGCGCCCAGGACCCGGGCCGCCTCCGCGCGGTCGCCGCGCGCCTCGGCGGCCAGGCAGAGGGCCTCGACGCAGCCGCGCCCGCCGCACTCGCACGGGGGCCCGTCCAGCTGGAGGGTCTGGTGGCCGAACTCCCCCGCCCCCGTCCGCGCGCCCCGGTGCACCTCGCCGCCCAGGACGAGCCCGGCGCCGAGCCCCGTACCGAGGTGGAGGTAGGCGAAGTCGCCCCCGCCCGCCGGGCCCAGAGCCAGGGCCAGGGCGGCGGCGTTGGTGTCCTTGTCGACGGTGACCGGCAGCCCGGTCCGTTCGGCGAGCGCGTCGCGCAGCGGGTAGCCGTCCCACTGCGGGAAGCCGGTGACCCGGTGCAGCACGCCCTCCCGGTGGTCGAGCGGGCCGGGGACGGCGACCCCCAGCCCCAGCACCGGCTTGTGCGGCTCGGCCGCGCTCAGGTCCCGTACGGCGTCCGCCGCGCCGGCGAGCACCTGCTCCGCCGGGGCGCCGAAGTCGAGCGGGGCGGTGGTGACCGCGACCGAGCGGCCGCTGAGGTCGGCCAGGACGGCGGTGAGCCCGTCGCGGTCCAGGTGGAGGCCGACGGCGAACTGGGCGTCGGGGACCAGCCGGAGCACCGTACGCGGCTTGCCGCCGGTGGAGGGGCGCAGGCCCGCGCCGACGGCCAGGCCCTCCGCCCGCAGCCGGGCGGTGATCTTGCTGACGGCCTGCGGGGTGAGGCCGGTGCGCTCGGCGAGCTCCAGCCGGCTGATGCCCTCCGCCCCGGCCGCCCGCAGCAGGCCCAGGACCAGTGCCGCGTTGTGGTGGCGCAGGGCCGGCAGGTTCACCCCGGCCTGGGTCCTCGTCCGGCTCCCGTTCACGGTTCGCTCCTCTTCACCACCCCATTGTGCCGGTCGCTTGCACTTTGGCAACAGCGTTGCTTAAGTGGAACGCATGACTGCCAACGCCCCCCTCCGCGTCGCCCTCGTCGGCTACGGCCTGGCCGGCTCCGTCTTCCACGCCCCGTTGATCGCCGCGACCGAGGGGCTGGTCCTCGACACGGTCGTCACGTCGAACGAGGAACGCCGGGCCGAGGCCCGCGCCGCGTGTCCGGGAGTCGCCCTCGCCGCCTCGCCGGACGAGCTGTGGGGGCGGGCGGACGAGCTGGACCTGGTCGTGATCGCCTCCCCGAACAAGACGCACGTCTCCCTCGCGACGGCCGCCCTCGAGGCCGGTCTGCCCGTGGTCGTGGACAAGCCGATCGCCGGGACCGCGGCGCAGGCGCGCGAGCTGGCGGCCCTCGCCGAGGAGCGCGGGCTGCTGCTCTCGGTCTTCCAGAACCGCCGGTGGGACAACGACTTCCGCACGCTCCGGGCCCTGATCGCCGACGGTGAGCTGGGCGAGGTGCAGCGCTTCGAGTCCCGGTTCGAGCGCTGGCGCCCGCAGCCGAAGGGCGGCTGGCGCGAGTCGGGCGACCCGGAGGAGATCGGCGGCCTGCTGTACGACCTGGGCAGCCACGTCGTCGACCAGGCGCTGGTGCTGTTCGGGGCGGCGGTGCGGGTGTACGCCGAGTCCGACGTACGGCGTCCGGGCGCGGCGGCCGACGACGACACGTTCATCGCGATCACGCACGCGAACGGCGTCCGCTCGCACCTGTACGTGAGCGCCACCACGGCCCAGCTCGGCCCGCGCTTCCGGGTGCTCGGCTCGGTGGCGGGCTATGTGAAGTACGGCCTCGACCCCCAGGAGGCGGCCCTGCGCGAGGGCCGGCGCCCGGCGGCCGGTGAGCCGTGGGGCGAGGAGGTCGAGGAGGTGTGGGGCCGGCTGGGTTCCGGCGAGTCCCCGCTGACCGGCGGCGGCACCCCCGTCCGTACGCTCCCCGGCGACTACCCCGCGTACTACGCCGCCGTCACCGCCGCCGTGCGCGGTACCGGCGAGAACCCGGTCACCGCGCTCCAGGCGGCGGCGACCCTGGACGTCCTGGAAGCCGCGCGCCGCTCGGCCCGCGAGGGCATCACCGTCACCCTGTCCGACGAGGAGCAGCACACCTCATGAGCACCACCTCCCCCACGATCTCCGAGCTGATCGCCCAGGAGCGCCGGCTCACCCTCCCCCACTTCGGCTACGACGACGCGTTCGCGCTCGGCAGCCTGCTGGTCGCACTCGCCCGGGAGCGGCACGCGCCGGTCGCGATCGACATCCGGCGCGGGGCACAGCAGTTGTTCCACGCGGCGCTGCCGGGTTCGAGTGCGGACAACGACGCGTGGATCGACCGCAAGCGTGCGGTGGTCGAGCGGTACGGCGAGAGCTCGTACCTGGTCGGCACCCGGTTCCGCTCGAAGGGGACGACGTTCGAGGAGTCGTCCCGCCTGGACCCGGACGCGTACGCCGCGCACGGCGGTTCGTTCCCGATCGCGGTGGAGGGGGCGGGCGTGATCGGCACGGTCACCGTCTCCGGGCTGCCGCAGGCGGAGGACCACGCCATGGTGGTCGAGGCGCTGGAGCAGTTCACGGCGACGCCGGGGGCGTGAGGGGCGGGCGGTACGGGGCCGGGGGCGCCGTCACCGGAGGAGTGACGGCGCCCCTCCCTCGTCAGGCCGACGGCTCACGGGCTTCAGGCGTCCTCGGGCCCACGGCTCAGGCGCGGCTCCCTTCAGCTCACGGCTCCCGCGCCCCCAGGCCGACGGCTCACGCGTCCTTCAGCTCCTGCCGCTGCCGGCCGAGCCCCTCCACCTCCAGCTCCACCACGTCCCCCGCCTTCAGGTACGGCTTGGGCTCGGGCTGCCCCATCGCGACCCCGGCGGGCGTACCGGTGTTGATCACGTCCCCCGGGTAGAGCGTCATGAAGTGGCTGAGATAGCGGACGACTTCACCCACCGGGAAGATCTGGTCGGCGGTGGAGCCGTTCTGCTTCAGCTCGCCGTTGACCCACAGGCGCAGCGGCAGGGCCTGCGGGTCGGGCACCTCGTCGGCGGTCACGAGCCAGGGGCCCAGCGGGTTGAACGTCTCGCAGTTCTTGCCCTTGTCCCAGGTGCCGCCGCGCTCGATCTGGAACTCGCGCTCCGAGACGTCGTGCGCGGTGGCGTACCCGGCGACATGGGCGAGCCCCTCCTCGGCGGAGGCCAGGTAGCGGGCGGTGCGCCCGATGACCACGGCGAGCTCCACCTCCCAGTCCGTCTTACGGCTGCCGCGCGGCACGAGCACCGTGTCCTCGGGCCCGACGACGGTGTCGGGGGCCTTGAAGAACAGGATCGGCTCCACCGGGACGGCCGCCCCGGTCTCGGTGGCGTGGTCGTGGTAGTTCAGCCCGATGCACACGATCTTGCCGATGCGCCCCAGCGGCGGCCCGACGCGCAGTCCCGCCGGGTCGAGGGCGGGCAGCACACCGGGGGTGTCGGCGGCCGTCCGTACCCGGGCGAGGGCGGAGGCGTCGGCGAGCAGCTCGCCGTCGATGTCGGGGATGATCCCCGACAGATCACGCAGAGTCCCGTCGCGGTCGAGAAGCGCGGGGCGCTCCGCGCCCGCCGTACCGACTCGAAGCAGCTTCAACGGTCCAACTCCTCTTGTTCGAGGTGGGGCCCTTCGGCGGGTTGCGGCCGGCGACGGGCTCGGCCGATCCTCCAAGAGTTGCGATCACTCCGCAAGGCCTCGTTCACGCAGTGGACCGGCGCGGTGACGGCGGGCGGTGGTCGGGGGCGGTGGCCTCGTAGGGTGCCTCGGCGCGGTGACGACGGGCGGTGGCCCGGCGCGGGGAACCGTCATGATGCCCGGCGCGGGGAACCGTCACGATGCCCGGCGCGGGGAACCGTCACGATGCCCGGCGCGGGGAACCGTCACGATGCCCGGCGCGGGAAGCCGTCACGATGCCCGGCACGGCGTGCAGTCACGAGG
>NZ_JBEYKR010000137.1:0-18763 GCF_040703535.1 Streptomyces sp. NPDC007346 | reverse complement strand
CGCGAGGTCCGCGGCGAGCCGGTCGGCCCAGTCGGGCTCCACCTGGACGTCGTCGTCGAGGAAGACCACCCAGGGGGTGCTGACCACGCGCCAGCCGGCGTTGCGCGCGGCGGCGGGCCCCCGGCCGCCGGTGGCCAGGGTGCGTACGGGGAGGCCCCGGGCCGGCCCGAGCGGCAGCGGGCCCCCGGCGGCCGGCCGGTCGTCGACCACGACGACCTCCGTCGGGGCCGGCCCGGAGCAGGAGGCCAGGGCGCGCAGGCAGTCGGCCAGGCAGGGCCGTCCGACGGTGGGGACGACGACGGCGTACTCCACGGGCCCGTTCATCCGAAGGCCCTCCCCCGCCGCACCGCGAACGGCCCGAGCGCGAGCAGGTCCACGGGCGCGGACCCGAAGCACTCCAGGGCGTCGCGCGGGTCGTCGACCATCGGCCGGCCGGCCGTGTTCAGGCTGGTGTTCACGACGACGGGCAGTCCGGTGCGCCGCTCGAAGGCGGCCAGCATCCGGGCCACCAGCGGCTCGGCGTGCGCGTCCACGGTCTGGATGCGGGCGGTGCCGTCGACGTGGACGACGGCCGGGATGCGGTCGCGCCACTGCTCGGCGACCTCGTGGACGAAGAGCATGTACGGGCTGGGCACCGGGCCGTCGAAGAGCTCCGCCGCCCGTTCCTCCAGCACCATGGGGGCGACCGGGCGGAACTCCTCGCGCCCCTTGACCGCGTTCAGCCGCTCCAGGTTCTCCGCGCGCCCGGGGTGGGCGAGCAGGGAGCGGTGCCCCAGGGCCCGCGGGCCGAATTCGGAGCGCCCCTGGAACCAGGCGACGACACCGTCCCGGCTCAGCTCCTCCGCCACGGTCTCGGCGATGTCCTCGGGCTCCTCGTACGGGACGGCGGCCCGCTCCAGCCAGCCGCGCAGCTCCGTCTCGCTCCAGCCCCGGCCGAGCGCGGCCGTGGGCATCGCCTCCACCGGTTCCTTCTCGTTGGCCACGTGGAGGGCCGCCCCCAGGGCCGTACCGGCGTCGCCCGCCGCGGGCTGCACCCAGATCTCCCGGAACGGGCTCTCGCGGTGCAGGCGGGTGTTGGCCACGCAGTTGAGCGCCACGCCGCCCGCGAGGGCGAGCACCTCCTCGCCCGTGCGGCCGTGCAGCCACCGGGCCAGCTCCAGCATCACGTCCTCCAGGCAGGCCTGGGCGCTGGCCGCCACGTCGGCGTGGTCCTGCGTCCAGGGGGCGTCCGGCGCCCTGCCGGGTACCAGCGACTCCCACGGCACGGGCCGGGCCGTGAAGCCGCCCGCGCCGTCCGCGTGGACGAACTCGCGCAGCCGTTCGGTGAAGCGCGGTTTCCCGTACGAGGCGAGGGCCATCACCTTGAACTCGTCGCTGCTGCGCAGGAATCCCAGGTGCTGGGTGAGGTCCTCGTAGAACAGGCCCACCGAGTCCGGCAGCTTCTGGGAGGTCAGCACGGTCAGCCGGCGGTCGACGTAGTGGCCCGAGAGGTGGGAGCCGCACTCGCCGCGTCCGTCGAGCACGAGGACCGCGCAGTCGGGGTGGGGCGAGGCCTGTCCGGCGGAGGCCGCGTGTGCCACGTGGTGGGGGACGAACCGCACCTTGCCCGCGTCCAGCCCCGGCAGGGCCTCGGCGAGGAACTCCGGGGCGCGGCGGGCGTACTCCTGGCGCAGGTGGTCCCACGGGTCGTCCAGCCCCAGCCGGTCGGCCGGGGCGGCGAGGGCGGGGTCGTAGGAGTAGGCCACCGCGTCGAGGTCGGCTGCGCGCAGGCCTGCCTGTTCCAGGCACCAGCGGGCGCTGAGTTCGGGCAGTTCCCAGGCGGAGAAGGGGATGGGGCGCTTGCCGTGCTTGCGGCGGCTGAAGCGTTCCTCCTCCGCCGCCGCGACGATCCGGCCGTCGACGATCAGGGCGGCTGCGGGGTCGTGGAACAGGGCGTTGATACCGAGGACGCGCATGGGGAACCTCCGTCAGAGCCGCGGGGCCTGGGAAACGGTTTCGGGCAGGGAGGAGAAGTGCGCGATGGTCCGCTTGATCCCTTCCTCCCAGCTCACCCGGGGCTCCCAGCCCAGCAGTTCACGCGCGAGGGTGGTGTCGGGCCTGCGCCTCTCGGGGTCGTCCACGGGGCGCTCGATGAAGGTGAGCGGGGAGGTGGACCCGGTCAGGGCGATCACCCGGCGGGCGATGTCCAGGACGGTGGCCTCGTCGCCGCCGCCGATGTTCACCGGGCGGACCGCCTGGCTCGCGGCCACGAGCAGGACGCCGTCGACCGTGTCGTCCACGTAGCAGAGCGAGCGGGTCTGGCTGCCGTCGCCGGCCACCGTCACCGGGTCGCCCGCGAGCGCCTGGCAGACGAACGTCGGCACGGCGCGTCCGTCGTGGGCGCGCATCCGGGGGCCGTAGGTGTTGAACATCCGTACGATGCCCGCGTTCAGGCCCTTGGCGCCCACGTGCGCGGTGACCAGGGCTTCGGAGAACCGCTTGGACTCGTCGTACACGCTGCGCGGGCCCACCGGGTTGACGTTGCCCCAGTAGTCCTCGCGCTGCGGGTGGACGAGCGGATCGCCGTACACCTCGGAGGTCGAGGCGAGCACGAAGCGGGCGCCGTCGCGGTGCGCGAGGGCCAGGACGTTGCGGGTGCCGAGGCTCCCGACGTCCATGGTCTCCAGGGGGTGGCGCAGGTAGTCGGCGGGCGAGGCCGGGCAGGCGAAGTGCAGGAGGAGGTCGTAGGGGCCGGGCAGTTGGCCGGTCAGCGGCCCGGCGGAGACGTCACACCGGACGAACCGGAAGCCGGGCCGCCCCTCCAGATGGGCGATGTTGCCCTCGGAGCCGGAGAGCAGATTGTCCGCGCAGTCGACTTCGACTCCTGAATCCAGCAGCCGTTCGCACAGGTGGGAGCCGAGAAAACCGGCGCCCCCGGTGACAACGGCGCGGCGCCAGGGAACTGGTGTCGTCATCAATGACATAGGACGGCCTTTCATCCGCGGTGGAGGTGGATCACCACACCCTGCGTCTGCCGGACAGCGGGCAGGACGTCAGCGGGAGATGTCGGGTCCCGGCCGCCCCGCGGCACGCGGCCGGACGACGGACGAGCCTGGGTGGCCGCCGTGGTCCCGACGGGCACGGCTGGCAGAGTTCCCCTGCCAGTACGTTTCACACATTGAATTCAGTTTGCTCCGGCGAACAGTCGATTCCGCCCGGTCGTCGCGGTGTTCGTGCCGGTCGTCGCGGAGTTCGTGCCACCCGCGCGGCCGGGGGCACGACGACGCCCCGGCCGGTTCCGTGCCCGGCCGGGGCGTCGGGGGGCGCGCCCGGGGCGGCTCAGTCGGTGGAGAGGGCCTCGATGAGGTACCCGACGTCGGGGTCGGGCAGGGAGCGGGCCACGTCGGCGGTGGCGACCATGCCGACGAGGGTGTGGCCGTCGATGACCGGCAGCCGGCGGACCTTGTGCTCGGTCATCGTGCGCAGGATCTCCTCCGCCCGGTCGTCGGCGCCGATGGTGACCGCCTCGCCCTGGGCCAGCTCACCGGCCGTACAGTCGGCGGGGTTCCTCCCGGCGCCGAGCACCTTGGTCACGATGTCGCGGTCGGTCAGCATGCCCTTGAGCCGGTTGTCGGCGCCGCAGATCGGCAGGGCGCCGACGCCGAGTCCGGTCATCTTCCTGGCGGCCTCCAGAACGCTCTCCTTCTCGCCGACGCACTCCGTGCCGGCGGTCATGATCTCGCGTGCGGTTGCCATGGGCGTTCCCTTCGTGGGGGTGGATGGTCCGTGGCGCGCCGGGTTCCCCGCCCCGGTCGTTCCTAACGCCGCCTCCCTCCGGCGGAGGTGTGGCGCGGCCCCGGGGGCGATACGCCCGTTCGGGCCTTTCTCGGTGTGCCCCGGCCCTGCGGGGTACCCGCAGGACATGAGCACTGGAAATCCCGACCCCGATCCGCGTGACACCCCCGGCCTGGAGCCGGGCGGCGGCGTCCCCGCCGGTGAGACTCCCCCCGCCGAGGGCAGCACCTCGGAGGCCGGGCCGCGCCACGCGCCGCCCCGGGGGTGGGCCAAGGGCCCGCTGATCGCCATCGTCACGGTCGCCGTGGTGGTGGCGGCCTTCTTCCTCGCCTACGCGCTGCTGCTGTGACGGTGCCGTGGCCGCCACCGCGTCCGTCCCTCGGTGACGGCGGTGGCCGCCGGGCGGCGAAAGTGCCCGGCTCCGGGCAGAATTGCACCCGGGAACATCCGCCCGCCGTGCCGACCGAGGAGGATCATGGCTGTACGTCACCACCTCATCGACCGTCCACCGGCCGCCGTGTGGGCGGTCCTGGAGGACGAAGCCCTGTACGGGCAGTGGGTGGTCGGGACCTCCGACTCCCGCCCGGAGCACGGCGACTGGCCCGAGACCGGCTCGTCGATCACGTATCACGTGCATGTGGGGCCCAAGCGGTTCACCGGGTGCACCGTCGTCCGGCACATCGACCGGCCCGGGACCCTGGAGCTGGAGGCCGAGGGCGGCCCCTGGGGCACCGCCCGTATCGCCTTCGACATCCGGCCCTGGGGCGATGGGACCCTCGTGATCGTCGACGAGCACCCGCTGCGCGGCCTGGGCGGCACGCTGCACAACCCGCTGCTGGACACGTTGCTCCAGCTCCGCCACCGCACCATGCTGGCGCGCCTGGCCCGGCTGGTCGAGCGCGTGACGGCCGCACAACCGGGCGGCGGCGCGCGCGTCGCCGGACCGGCCGACTGATCCCGGGCCCGCCTCTCGGGCGCGTACCGGGGCGAAGGACGGTGCCATGGTCGACGCAGTAGTGATCGGAAGCGGGCCCAACGGTCTGGTCGCGGCCAATGTGCTGGCGGACGCCGGCTGGTCCGTGGAGGTCCTGGAGGAGCAGGACGAGCCGGGCGGCGCGGTCCGCAGTGACCGGGGGGTCGATCCCGCCTACGTCAACGACCTGTTCAGCTCGTTCTACCCGCTGGCGGCGGTCTCCCCCGTGCTGGCGGCGCTGGACCTCGAGCGGGAGGGGCTGCGCTGGAGTCACGCGCCCCGGGTGCTCGCCCATCCGTTGCTGGACGGCAGGTGTGCCGTACTGGACCGCGACCGGGCGGTCACCGCCGAGGGCCTGGACGGCTTCGCCCCCGGTGACGGGGAGAGCTGGCTGGAGCTGTGCGCCGTGTGGGAGCGGCTGGGCGACGACATCGTCGCCGCCCTCTTCTCCCCCTTCCCACCCGTCCTCGCCGGCACCAGGCTGCTCGCCCGGCTGCGGGCGGCGGGCGGGCTGCGGCTGGCCCGCAGCCTCGTCCTTCCCGTACGCAGGCTCGGCGAGGAGGAGTTCACCGGCGAGGGCGGCCGGCTTCTGCTGGCCGGCAACGCCCTGCACGCGGACCTGGCCCCCGAGGCCGCCGGCAGCGGGGGCTTCGGCTGGCTGATGGCCATGCTGGGGCAGTTCCACGGCTTCCCGGTCCCGGTGGGCGGCTCCGGCGCGCTCACCTCGGCCCTGGTGCGGCGGCTGGAGGCCCGCGGGGGGACCGTGCGGTGCGGGCAGCGGGTGAGCGAGGTCGTCGTGCGGCAGGGCCGTGCCGTGGGGGTCCGTACGGCGTCCGGGGACGCGCTCGCGGCCCGCCGGGCGGTGCTCGCCGACGTGTCCGCCCCCAGCCTGTACGGGTCGCTGGTGGACGCGGAGCACCTGCCGTCCCGGCTCCTGGAGGACATGCGGCGGTTCCAGTGGGACTTCGCCACGTTCAAGGTGGACTGGGCGCTGAACGGTCCCGTCCCGTGGAGCAGCCCCGAAGCCGCCACGGCCGGCACCGTGCACCTGGTGGAGGGCGTCGACGAGCTCACCCGCTTCGCCTCCCAGCTCGCCCGCGGTCTGGTGCCGGACCGCCCCTTCCTGCTCTTCGGGCAGATGACCACGGCGGACGCGACCCGTTCACCGCGCGGCACGGAATCGGCGTGGGCCTACACCCATGTGCCGCACACCGTGAAGGCGGACGCCGGAGGGGAGGGCCTGTCCGGCGGGTGGGACGCCGGGGAGCGGGAGCGGATGGCCGACCGGGTGGAGGAGCAGGTCGAGCGGTACGCCCCCGGCTTCCGCGGCCGCGTCCTGGCCCGGCGGATCCTGGCCCCGCCCACGCTCCAGGCGGCGGACGGCAACCTCCATCACGGGGCGATCAACGGGGGTACGGCCGCGATGCACCAGCAGCTGGTGTTCCGTCCGGTGCCGGGCACGGGCCGCCCCGAGACGCCGGTGAAGGGGCTGTACCTGGCCTCGGCCTCCGCCCATCCGGGCGGCGGTGTCCACGGCGCCCCGGGCGCCAACGCGGCTCGGGCGGCCCTTCGCTCGACCCGCGCCACCGCCACCGCACTGACCGCGGCCCAGCGGATGATGGCCCGTCGGGGGCGGGGCGGGGAGGCCTGAACCACCTCATCCGGGCCGCCGTGCCTGGGTGGCGAGGACCGCGGCCTGTACGCGGCGTTCGACGCCGAGCTTGGCCAGGATCCGGGAGATGTTGTTCTTCACCGTCTTCTCCGCGAGGTGGAGCCGCAGTCCGATCTCGCGGTTGGTAAGCCCCTCGCCGATGAGCGCGAGGATGTCCTGCTCCCGTGCGGTCAGCGCCGCGACTCCCGCGGGCCGGTCGTCCCGGGCGGCGTCGTCGCGGAGGCGGGCCATCACGCGGGCGGTGGCGCCGGGGTCGAGCAGCGACCGGCCGGAGGCGACCGTCCGCACGGCCTGGACGAGGTCCGTTCCGGTGATCTGCTTCAGTACGTAGCCCGACGCGCCCGCCACGATCGCGTCGAGCAGCGCCTCCTCGTCGTCGAAGGACGTCAGCATCAGGCAGGCGAGCTCCGGCATCCGGGAGCGCAGTTCGCGGCAGACGCCGACGCCGTCCCCGTCGGGCAGGCGGACGTCCAGGACCGCGACCTGGGGGCGCAGGGCCGGGACGCGTGCGAGCGCCTGTGCCACGGTGCCCGCCTCCCCCACGACGGTCAGGCCGGGCTCGGCGTCCAGCAGATCGTGCACGCCCCGGCGCACCACTTCGTGGTCGTCGAGGAGGAAGACCGTCACCGGGGCCTTCCCGTCGGCGTCCGCACCCTTGTCCGTCATCACACACTCCGTCATCCGTCGTCCGAGCCCACCGAGGCGGGCTGCCACGATCGTGCCGCAGGGCCGGTGCCGGCGAACAGGGCCGGTCGGCCCTCGTCGGCGGGGGCATACGAAAGCCGGGCCGGCTCAGCTCAGCGGGGCGCGCCAGAGCAGCCGGCTGCCTCCGCCGTCGGGCGCCGACATCTCCAGGGCCCCGCCGACCTGGCGGGCGCGCTCGGCGAGGTTGTCCAGCCCGCTGCGGCGGATCCGTTCCGGGACGCCCCTGCCGTTGTCGGAGACGGTCAGGATCACCTCGTCGGCGGTGGCCCTCAGGCTCACCTCGACGCGGGTGGCGTGCGCGTGGCGGGCCGCGTTGCTGAGGAGTTCGCCGAGCGCCGCGACCACGTGTTCGGCCACCTCGAGGGGTACGTCGGTGTCGAGCAGGCCCTCCATGCTGAGCCGGGGCGGGAAGCCGAGCGAGGTCACCGCGTCCCCCACCGTGCGGGAGGCGCGGGCGCGCAGGCTCGAACCGGGGCCCTCGTCCCGGGCCCGCAGGCCGAAGATGGTGGACCGGATGATCTTGATGGTCTCGTCCAGGTCGTCGACGGCCCGGCCCACCCGCTCGGCCGCGCCTGTGTGCTCGATCAGCCGGGCGGTGCTCTGGAGCGTCATGCCGGTCGCGAACAGCCGCTGGATCGCCAGGTCGTGGAGGTCGCGGGCGATCCGGTCCCGGTCCTCCAGGAGCGCGACGTGCTCGGCGTCCCGTCTGCGTACCGCCAGTTCCAGGGCGAGCGCCGCCTGCCCGGCGAAGGCCAGCAGCGGCTCCAGCTCCGCCTCGGCGAAGGCCGGTTCGCCGACCGCGCGGACCAGCAGCAGGACGTCCGCCCCGGCGGCCGCACCCAGCGGAACGGCGACGGCGGGCCCCGGTCCGGCGGCCAGGTGGGGGTCGGTAAGAAAGCGGGGGTCCTTGCCCAGGCAGGCGGAGACCACCCGGGTGCCCGCCGCCGAGGCCGCGCCCGCCAGGGTCCCTTCGGCCGGTACGACCAGTCCCTGGAGGCCGCCGTCGCCCGCCGGCAGCGCGACGGACAGCTCCACGACCAGGTCGTCCGTGCCGGGGACGGGCGCGGACACCTCCGCCAGGCGGGCGCCGGTGATCTCGCCGGCCCGTCGCGCGATCAGCTCCAGCACGTCCTGGCGGGCCTCCCCCGACAGCAGGTGGTTGGTGACCTCGGCGCCGGCCCGGAGCCAGCGGTGCTGGCGCTGCGAACTCTCGTACAGGCGGGCGTTGTCGATCGCCACGCCGGCCGCTACGGCCAGGGTGGTGATCACGGACTCGTCCTCGGCGTCGAAGTCGAGGCCGTCCCGTTTGTCGGTGAGGTAGAGGTTCCCGAAGACCTCGTCGCGCACCCGGATCGGGACGCCGAGGAACGTACGCATCGGTGGGTGGTGTTCCGGGAACCCGAACGAGGCCTCGTGCGCGCCCAGTTCGCTCAGGCGCAGGGGTTCCGGGTGCCGGATCAGCTCACCGAGGAGGCCGTGGCCTGCCGGGAGCGGTCCGATCCGCTCCCGCTGCTCCCGCGTCATGCCCGAGGTGAGGAACTGCGACAGGCTCCGCCCGTCGGGCCCGATCACGCCGAGCGCGCCGTACTGGGCGTCCACGAGTTGCGCGCCGGCCTCGACGATGCGGCGCAGCACCTGGGAGAGGTCCAGTTCGCGGCCGACCGAGACGACCGCCTCCAGCAGGCTGTGCACCCGGTCCCGGGTCCCTCTGGCGGCGTTGATCCTCGCCTGCAACTCCTCCAGCAGCTCGTCCAGCCGCATCTGAGGCATCCGCGACAGCGGCTGCTCGTCCCCCACAGGCCCTCTTCCCCTCCGCCCCGTCACCTTCCGCGCCACTCTATGGGGCTGCCGCCACCGGGACGGTGCCGGGAGGGTTCGGAAGGTTCCTGACCCCGCCGGGGGAGGAGGGTCCCCGGCCGTCCCGCTCGCCGGGCCCGCCCTGTGGGGAGACAGGGCGGGCCCGACGAGCGGGACGGCGGAGTCAGGCGTACGGGACGACGGCGACGGGGCAGCGGGCGTGGTGCAGGGCCGCGTGGGCGGCCGAGCCGATCCGGGTGCCGATCGGGGCCCGGCGGGCGCGCCTCCCGACCACCAGCAGCTGCGCCTCCGCGGACTCCTCGACCAGGACCTGCCCGGCGCTCCCCATCTCGACGTGCTCGACGACCTTCACCTCGGGGAACCGGTCGCGCCACGGGGCCAGGGCCTCCTGGAGCGCCTTGTGCTCGAAGGGCTCCAGCCCTCCCGAGGCGTCGGCGAGGGCCAGGGAGGCGCCCCAGGTGTAGACGGGCGGCAGGCTCCAGGCGCGGACCGCCCGCAGCGGAACTCCCCGTACGGCGGCGGCCTCGAAGGCGAAACCGAGCACTTCCGCGCTCTCCTCCGGGCTGCCCTGCTGGCCGACCACGACCTCGCCGTTCTCCCGGACCGGGTACTCACCGTCGTAGGCCCGTACGGAGACCACGGGTCCTTTGGCCCCGGAGATCACCTGCTGTCCGTAGGAGCCGAGGAGGAAGCCGAGCAGCGCCCCGTGGCCCCGGGTGCCCAGGCACAGCAGGGCGGCCCGCTCGGCCTCGGCCAGCAGCGCCACGACCGCCGTCTCGGGCAGCACGCGGCAGGAGACGGGCAGTTCGGGATAGCGGCCAGCCACCTGGTCCTCGGCCTCCCGCAGCACGGCACGGGCGGCCAGTGCCTCGGCCTCCCGGTTCTGGACGAGGGGGATGTCCAGCGGCTGCCAGAGCCAGGCGTGCACGATACGCAGCGGCAGATCCCGCAGAGCCGCCTCGCGCGCCGCCCAGTCGGCCGCCGCCAGACTCTCCGGCGAACCGTCCACCCCTACGACTACGGCCTTCTTCACGGTTCTGCCTCCGTACGTTCGTGCGGACCGGCCCCTCGGCCGGCCGCTGGAGCCAGCATCCCGCCCGGCGCACACCGAGGGGAGGGCCGATCGGCCCTCCTCCTGGGGCCCGTTGGGCACCGGAACGCGGTCGGCCGACTCAGGGAGGGCGCGGTCGGCCACCGGTCCTGACAGGGCGTCCGGGCGGCGGCTGTGGGGCGGGGGCCTGCGGCTCACTTCTGGGTGAGCATGCCTTCGCGCAAGGTGGTGAGGAGCCGGGAGAGGAGCCGGGAGACATGCATCTGGGAGATACCGAGACGTTCGCCGATCTGGGCCTGGGTCATCTCCTGGCCGAAGCGCATCCGGACGATCTCCCGGTCGCGGTCCTCCAGCGTCTCCAGCAGCGGGGCCAGCGCGTGGAGGTTCTCCACCAGTTCCATGCCGGGGTCGCAGTCGCCGGTGATGTCGGCGTAGGTGGCGCTGTCGGAGCCGCCCTGCTCCGTTCCGCCGAGCGGCAGGTCGAGGGAGCCGGCGGTGTAGCCGTTGGAGGCGATGAGGCCGTCGATGACCTCTTCCTCGCTGATCCCCAGGTGCTCGGAGAGCTCCGCGACGCCGGGGTCGCGGCCCAGGGTGGCGGTGAGCTGTTCCTTGGTCCTGGCCAGGGTGACCCGCAGCTCCTGCAGGCGCCGGGGGACGTGGACGGACCAGGTGGAGTCGCGGAAGAAGCGCTTGATCTCACCGACGATGTAGGGGATCGCGAACGAGGTGAACTCGACCTCGCGTGACAGCTCGAAGCGGTCGATCGCCTTGATCAGGCCGATGGTGCCGACCTGGATGATGTCTTCCATCTGGCCGTCGCCACGGTTGCGGTACCTCTTCGCGGCGAACTGCACCAGGGACAGGTTCATCTCGATGAGGATGTTGCGCGCGTACTGGTACTCGTGGGTGCCCTCTTCGAGGACCTGCAACTGCTCGAAGAAGAGCGTGCCCAGCGCACGGGCGTCCTTCGGGGCGACCTTCTGCGGATCGGCGATCTGCGGGAGTGCCGCCGGAGCTGTGGTCCTCGTCAGGGCCTCGGTCGTGGCCTCCATGGATATCGACATTACGACCCTTCCCTGCCCCAGACGCTGCCGCGGAGTCCCGCCGGCATGTGGCTCCGCCTACCCGGGTTGCCGCGGAACACGCCCGCGCGGACTCCCGGCGGCTTCCGCCCGCCTGACCTCCCGTCGCAGGACTTCTTCCCCGTGGGACGGATGCCCGCCCGGTTGCCGGGTAGCCGGACCGCGGCGACGGCGTACACATCCGGACGAGGATGTTCCGTCGCGGCGGCCCACGTCCCCGTGACGATTTCCGACCGATCGAGGAGAGCAAGGTGACCTCATCATGAGCACAGCAGAGCAGCGGGCCGGCGCCACCGGCGACCAGGTGGGCGCGCTGGTCTCGCGTGCCTCGCAGCAGATCTCGGAGCTGGTCCGCGAGGAAATGCGGCTGGCACGTTCGGAGATGACGCGGAAGGGCAGGCGCTACGGGAAGGGCGGCGGCCTCTTCGGCGTCGCGGGTCTCGTCGGCGTCCTGGCGGCCCAGGCCCTGGTGGCGACCTGCATCGCCGCACTCGCGCTGGCACTGCCCGTGTGGGCGGCGGCCCTCATCGTCACGGCCGTGCTGGCCGCGGTGGCCGGCGTGGCAGCCCTGGCCGGGAGGAAACAGATCACCCGGGCAGGCACCCCGGCCCCCGAACAGACCATCGACAGCGTCAAGGCCGATCTGGCCGAGGTCAAGGAGAAGGCTCACCGATGAACGACGAATCGCAGAACCAGATGGGCACACCCACCCCCGAGGAGCTGCGCGAGCAGGTCGAGCGGACGCGCGACGAACTCGGGCAGACCGTCGAGGCGCTGGCGGCCAAGGCCGACATCAAGGCGCAGGCGAAGGAGAAGACCGCCGTGGTCAGGGAACAGGCCGCCGAGAAGACCGCCGTGGTCAGGGAGCAGGCCGCCCGGAAGGCGGCGTCGGCCTCCGGTCAGATCCGTGAGAAGACGGAGCAGGCCACGCAGTTGGTGAAGGACAGGACACCGGATGCCGTGCTGGAGAGGACGGCGCAGGCCGCCGCGCAGGTGCGCGAGAGCGCGGCCAGGGCGGGGCGGTACGCGGCGGACCGGACCCCCGACCCGCTGCTGGAACAGGCGGACCGGGCCGCGACGGCCGCACGCGCCAACCGCGCCCCGCTCCTCGCGGGCGGTGCGCTGCTGATCGCCTTCCTGCTGATACGTCGTAGCCGGGGGCGCAACCGATGAAGGCGTCCCGGATCGCGTACAAACCGGTAGGGCTCGCGCTGGGCGCGGTCAGCGGCATGATCGCGGGCGCCGCGTTCAAACAGACGTGGAAGCTCATCGAAGGCGAGGGCGACGCCCCTGACGCCCTGGACGAGGACCGGCCGTGGCGGCAGATCCTCCTCGCCGCCGCCGTGCAGGGCGCGATCTTCGCCGTGGTCAAGGCCACGGTCGAACGGTCGGGCGCCCAGGCGGCCCGGCGCGTCACGGGCACCTGGCCCGCGTGAGGGGGTGACCGCGACGGAAGCCGGTCCGCATGAACCGGTGACCGCGTGTCAGCCGGGTGCGGGGGGGGCGGGCCGCAGGCCAGGGCGGCGGGCCGAGCGGGGACGCGACGCGGACGGGCTCCTGGCCCCCCGCCTCCCTCCTTCCGGCTCCCGGGGCCCAGCTCCCGGGGCCCAGCTCCCGGGGCCCGGCACCCGGGGCCCGGCACCCGGGGCCCGGCACCCGGCTCCCTCGACGGTGAGTCCCGCGCAGCGGGTCAGCAGCCGCCGGAGGTCGGCCGGGCGCCCAGCTCGACCGGCTGCGGGCCGGTGGCCCCGCAGCAGTCCCCGTCGGCGCTGTCCGGCTCCGGAGTCTCGAACAGACCCGCCCCACCGCACACGCCCGTCTCGGGCAGGACGAGTTCCACCCGGTCGGCGGAGTCCGTGTCCCCCGCGAGGGCGGCGGCCACGGAGCGCACCTGCTCGTAGCCGGTCAGCGCGAGGAACGTCGGCGCGCGGCCGTAGGACTTCATCCCGACGACGTAGAAGTCCCGCTCGGGGTGGGCCAGTTCACGGTGCCCGTGCGGGTAGACGGTGCCGCACGAGTGCTGGTTGGGGTCGATGAGCGGCGCCAGCTCCACCGGGGCCTGGAGCCGTTCGTCGAGACGCAGGCGGATCTCCGACAGGAACGACAGGTCGGGGCGCATGCCGGTCAGGGCGATCACCTCGTCCACCGGGCGGAGCCGCCGCCCGTCCTCGGCGACCAGGACGAGACGTCCGTCCCGGTCCCGCTCGACCGCCTCGGCCCGGAAACCCGTCACGGCGTCGGCGTGCCCGTCGTCCACCGCGGCCTTGGCGGCGAGGCCGAGGGCCCCGCGAGCCGGGAGCTGGTCGGCCTCGCCGCCACCGAAGGTGGAGCCCGACAGGCCCCGGCGCAGGACCCACACCGCGTGCGTACCGGCGCCCTCTCCCGTACCGGCGAGGGAGGCCAGGGCGGCGAGAGCCGTGAACGCGGAGGCGCCCGAGCCGATCACCGCGGTGCGCCTGCCCGCGTACCGGGCGCGCACCGACGGGTCCAGGAGATCGGGCACGCGGTGGACGATGCGGTCCGCCGCCGCCTCCTCCCCCAGGGCCGGCAAGCCGTTGCCGCCGACCGGGCCGGGCGTCCCCCAGGTGCCGGAGGCGTCGAGGACGGCCCGCGCGGTGATGCGTTCCTCCCGCCCGTCGGCGTACCGCACCTGGACCGCGAAGGGCTGGAGCTCCCGCTCGGCGTCCACCACCCGGTCGCGGCCCGCCCGTGCCACTCCGGTGACCGTGGCGCCGTAGCGGACACGCTCTTCGCCGAGCACGTCGGCCAGGGGCTGGAGGTACTGCTCGGCCCACTCGCGGCCGGTCGGGCAGGTGTCCGGGGCGGGCCGGCTCCAGCCGGTCGGCGCGAGCAGCTTCTCCGCGACGGCGTCGACCACCTCGCTCCAGGGCGAGAAGAGCCGCACGTGGCCCCACTCCCGCACCGCGGCGGCCGCGACCGGGCCCGCCTCCAGGACCAGGGGCCGCAGGCCGCGGTCGGCGAGGTGGGCGGCGGCGGCCAGTCCGACCGGGCCGGCTCCGATGACGACGACGGGACGCTGCTGCTCGCTCATGACGATCGACCCCTGATTAGACGGATATCTATATTACGAAGACAGCGTCCCATCCCGCCTGGGCACTCGTCAACATAGACAGGTATCTAATCAAGCTCTCGGGGGCCACGGGCCGGCCCAGGGAGTGGACGATCACGAGACGCACGCGCGATCACGCGATCACACAGTCACACGGTCGCGGAAGGAGGGAGAAGTGACGCGGCGGACCCTGCGGCCGTACCCCTCAAGCGAGGACCGCCCGTCGCCTCAGGCCTCGCGGGCCTCGGCTGCCGGGACGGCGAGCAGCCCGGACAGGATCTCCAGGCTGTCGCGCCGGGCGCGGTAGTAGACCCAGGTGCCGCGGCGCTCGGAGGTCACGAGACCGGCTTCCCGGAGGATCTTGAGGTGGTACGAGATCGTCGGGGCGGAGAGGTCGAAGGGGCCCGTCAGATCGCAGACGCAGACCTCGTCGCCGGCGGCCGAGGCGATCATCGAGAACAGGCGGAGCCGGATCGAGTCACCCAGGGCCTTGAACATCTTGGCCACGTCGGAAGCCTGCTCCGCTCCCAGGGGCGCGGCCACGAGGGGCGGGCAACAGGGTTCTGAGGCAACTACTTCCAGGCGTGGCACAGGGCCAGTTTCACAGTCGTCTAATCATTGTGCAACCAGCTTGTGTCAGGGGCGGGCCGACTTCGCACGGCGACAGGACTTCGGCCGCCCGGACGGTAATGATGGTGACCGTGGCAGTCGCCCGCCGTCGAACCGGCTCCGCACGGAGGCCGGGCCGTCGGGACGGGCGAACTCGTGTCCACGTCCACGTCTCCGAGGGGAGCCCTTCATGACCACGGCGAAAGACCTGTTCATCGTCGCTATGGATCCAAGGCCCGAGCGTTCCGTGGGACAGGGCGACCTGTCGCTCGCCCTCGCGGGGGCCGAGCTGATCGATCTCATCGGTGCGGGGGCCGTCACCGTGGACGGCGACCGCATCGTGCCGGCCGGTCCGTCGGCGCCGGACGACCGGCTCCTCGGCGAGGCCGCGGCACGGCTCACCCGGCAGCCGCCCCACGAGCAGATCGAGGACTGGCTGTGGCGCCGGGGCAAGGACCTCTCGGCGGCGTACCAGGAGGCGTTGGAGGAGGAGGGCGAGCTGACGCGGAAGCGAGGCGGCCGGCTGTCCTTCGGTTCGGAACGCGTGGAGCCCGCCGACACGCCGGCCCGCCGGGGGGCGGCCGACCGCTGGGAGGGGCGGGAACCCGTCCTGGTCGCTCTCGCCTCGGCCGTGGGCGTCGACGACGGACGTCCGGACGGCGAGGGCGGCCCCGACGACGAGCCCGGCCTCGACGACGCGGTGACGACGGTGGTGGCTGCCGTCCACGACGCGGTGATGGAGCTGGAGTCCGTACGGCAGAGGCGGACCATCGAGAACGCGGCCTTCGCCAACGTCTGGCGCGGACCGTGAGCCGGATCCTCGTCCGGGGCCGGCGCCGGGGGTGAGCAAGTCGCCCCGGCGCTGCGGGGCCGGCCCGGCCCGGCCGCGCGCGGCATCCGCGTGTGCCCGGTGACGGTGACGGTGACGGACGGGATCACCGACACCGAGCGGCTGGACACGCTGCGCCGTCAGGCCGGGGAGGGCGTCCTGACGCCGCACGTGGCCGACGTACTGCCCGCCGACCGGGCGGCCGAGGCCCACCGCCGGCTGGAGGCCGGCGGTCTGCGTGGCCGGTTGGTCCTGGACTTCTCCGCCGCCTTCCCTCCATGAGCACCCCGCCTGGTCAGGGGTCGGGGGCCGGAGGTCAGGAACCAGGGGCGGGGGAGATCACGCAGTGGAGGGAGTCGCCCTCCACGTCGGCGACGATCGTGTCGCCCGGTTCGGCCTCGCCCCCCAGGAGCAGGGAGGCGATGCGGTTGTCCAGTTCCGTCTGGATCGTGCGACGCAGCGGGCGGGCGCCGAACTCCGGCTGGTAGCCGTGGGCCACCAGAAGCTTCTTCGCCGCTTCGGTGACCTCCAGCGTCAGCCCCTGGGCGTGGACGCGGTGCTTGCTGCGGTCGAGCAGGTGGTCGACGATCTCGGACAGGTCGTCCTCGGTGAGGCTGTGGAAGACGATGATGTCGTCGATGCGGTTGAGGAACTCGGGCAGGAACCGCCCGCGCAGATCCTCCATCAGCTCGTCCTTGAGCTCGGTGGCGTCGCCCTGGTGGGCGAGGATGCGGTGGGCGCCGATGTTGGACGTCATGATGACGACGCAGTGGCGGAAGTCGACCGTACGGCCCTGTCCGTCCGTCAGCCGGCCGTCGTCGAGGATCTGGAGCAGCGTGTTGAAGACGTCGGGGTGCGCCTTCTCCACCTCGTCGAAGAGCACCACGCTGTAGGGGTGGCGCCGCACCTTCTCCGTCAGCTGGCCGGCCTCGTCGTACCCGACGTAGCCGGGGGGCGCGCCGACGAGCCGGGCGACGGTGTGCTTCTCCTGGAACTCGCTCATGTCGAAACGGACCATGCGGTCCTCCGCCCCGAACAGCAGCTCGGCGAGGGTCTTGGCGAGTTCGGTCTTGCCCACGCCGGTGGGGCCGAGGAAGAGGAACGAGCCCACGGGCCGGTTCGGGTCGCCCATGCCCGCGCGGTTGCGGCGTACGGCTTCGGAGACCGCGGTGACGGCCTCGGCCTGGCCGACGATCCGGGCGTGCATCTCCTCCTCCAGCCTCAAAAGCTTCTCCTTCTCGCCGGCGGTGAGCTGGGAGACCGGGATGCCCGTACGGCGGGAGACGATGTCGGCGATGTCGGAGGCCGTCACGGAGACGACGCCCTCACGCCGCTCCTCGATGCCCGCGAGCTCGCCCTCCACCTCGGCGATCTGCTCCTTGAGCTCCTTGGCCCTCTCGAACTCCTCGGCGGCGACGGCCTGGTCCTTCTCCCGGCGCAGCTTCGCGATGCGGTCCTCCCGGCTGACGACCTCGGTGGAACGGTTGGCGCTGCGCAGCCGTACGCGGGCACCGGCCTGGTCCATCAGGTCGATGGCCTTGTCGGGCAGGAACCGGTCGCTGACGTAGCGGTCGGACAGTTCCGCGGCCGCCGTCAGCGCCCCGTCGGCGAAACGGACCTGGTGGTGCGCCTCGTACGCGTCCCGCAGCCCTTCGAGGATCTGCACGGTCTCCTCGACGGTGGGCTCGGGGATCAGGACGGGCTGGAAGCGGCGTTCCAGGGCGGCGTCCTTCTCGACGTGCTTGCGGTACTCGTCGATCGTCGTCGCGCCCACCACGTGGAGTTCACCGCGGGCGAGGGCCGGCTTGAGCATGTTGCCCGCGTCCATCGAACCCTCGCCCGTCGCGCCCGCGCCGACGACGGTGTGGATCTCGTCGATGAAGAGGATGATGTGGCCGCTCGCCTCCTGGACGTCCTCGATGACCTTCTTCAGCCGCTCCTCGAACTGTCCGCGGTACTGGGCGCCGGCCACCATGCCGGACAGGTCCAGCGAGACGACCCGTCTGCCCTTCAGCGTGTCGGGGACCTCGCCCGCGACGATGCGCTGGGCGAGCCCCTCCACGATGGCGGTCTTTCCCACACCGGGCTCACCGATGAGCACGGGGTTGTTCTTGGAGCGCCGCGACAGGATCTCGATGGTCTGCTCGATCTCGTCGGCCCGGCCGACCACGGGGTCGAGCCTGCCCGCCTCCGCCTCCGCGGTCAGGTCCCGGCCGAACTCGTCCAGGCTCGTGGACGGCTGTTTCGCGGCTGCGGAGGCACCGTTCCCGCCCACCGCCTGGTCGGTCATCCCGCGCAGCCTGGAGACATCCGGGTCCTCGGCGCGCAGGAACCGGGAGGCGCCGGAGCCGGCGTCGCCGAGGAGGGCGCCGAGGATGTGCTCGGGCCCGATGTACGAGATGCCCGCCGCCTGCGACCGGGCGTGGGCGAGGGCGAGGGTCCGCTTGGCGGCCGGGGTGAGGCCGGGCCGGGAGGACGGCTCCTCGGACTCCCGGGGCAGCACCTCGGCGATCCTTTCCCCGAGCTGCTCGGGGTCGACCCCGGCCTGGGCGAGCAGCCCGCGGGTGGGCTCGACCTGGGTGGCGGCCCACAGGAGGTGCTCGGTGTCGAGGTCGGTCGTACCGTCCTGGACCGCTCGGCCGGCCGCGGCGTCCAGCAGGTCACGCGAGGGCTCCGTGAGAAGCCGGCCGACGGGCACGCGCTGCACGGCCGGGGGCGACGAGGCCGGCGACATACCGAAGAAGCGATTCAGCATCTCGCTGAACGGATCGGGCGAACCGGAGGGAGAACCGAATGCCATCGACATACCAGCTCCAGATGAGCGAATGGGGGGTCCCCTCCACTCAAACCCCATGTCCGCCGCTCCGCAAACCGTACGACCGGCGTCCACGGCCGAGGCCCCGTGCGGAGGGGATCAGCCATGACCGGCAGGGCCTCAGGCCCCCCGCCGGGACTCCCGTACCAGCAGGACCAGCAGGTACGCCCCGCCGACGCACACCGTGACCGCGCCGGTCGGCAGCAGTACGCCCGGAATGGCGTGCTGCGCGGCGATGTCGGCGCCGAGCAGCAGGAGCGCGCCGACGAGTGCCGCGCCGGGTTTCATGCCGGCGGCCCGAGATCAGCTTGATCACGGTCCAGGAGATGAAGCCGAAGGCGATGCCGTTGGCAATCGAACCGACG
>NZ_JBEYKR010000136.1:0-19292 GCF_040703535.1 Streptomyces sp. NPDC007346 | reverse complement strand
ACGCCGGGTTTGTGCCCATCGTTGCCCCCCGGGTTCACGGCGCCCTCGGCGCCGCGCCCGCCCCCGGGGGCAGCACCCCTGCCTACGCCCACGCGAACCCCCGGCCGCCGGGTGGCGTCGGCCGGGCTTCCTGTCTGCCGGGAGTGCCGGGCTGCCGGGGATGCCGGGCTACCGGCCCCGAAGTTCCGCGTCGCTCAGAGAACGCCGGACTCGGCGATGGTGACCTTGGCGCGGGTGCGGCCGCTGGAGGAGCCGAGCGCCTCGATCTTGCGGACCAGGGCCATGCCGTCCTCGTCGGCGACCTCGCCGAAGACCACGTGCTTGCCGTCCAGCCACGGGGTGAGCACCGTGGTGATGAAGAACTGCGAGCCGTTGGTGTTCGGGCCGGCGTTGGCCATCGAGAGCAGGCCCACGCGGTCGTGCTTGAGCTTGAAGTTCTCGTCGGCGAACTTCTCGCCGTAGATGCTCTTGCCGCCGGTGCCGTCGCCGCGGGTGAAGTCCCCGCCCTGGAGCATGAAGTCGGTGATGACGCGGTGGAAGGAGGAACCGGCGTAGCCGAAGCCCTTCTCACCGGTGGCGAGCGCGCGGAAGTTCTCCGTCGTCTTGGGGACGACGTCGTCGAACAGGTTGAACGTGATCCGCCCTGCGGGCGCGTCGTCGATGGTGATGTCGAAGTAGACCTTGGTTGTCATGGTGACATCCTCACATTCCTGGCAACCGCAGGCGAAACCCGGGTTGGGTCGGCGCAGCGGAATGTCGCGTTCCTCTCACCCCCGGGCCCACCCCCCGGGCCGCCCCCGGACCACTCCAGGTCACCTGCGGGCGTCGTCCCGGTGGGCCGCGTAGACCGCTTCGACCAGGGCCGTCTTGCGCGGGTCGTCGGCCACGCCGGAGCCCATGCGGTTCATGACGTACCCGAGGGCGATGCCCGCTTCCGGGTCGGCCAGGCCCGCAGGATCCGCCCGCGCCGTCGTGGCCCATCGCCCGCGGGTTGGGCCCGTAGGAGCGGTTGCGGCCGCTCAGCCAGAGGCCGAGGGCGATCTCGGTCTCGTGGGCGAAGGCGTCGCCGAGTACCAGGTCGCGGCAGGCGCCCTGGCCCTCCCGGACGCGTTCGGCGGCCTGTTCGGAGAGGATGCGGTGGCCGCCGACGGCACCGCGTCCAGCGAGGATCCCGTAGAGCGCGGCGACCGCTCGGGCGGTGCCGTGGCCGTTGGCGGCGGGGATCTCGGCGGCGCGCCAGGCGGGCGTGTTGGCGGCGGCCCGGCCGGTGGGCGGGTTGAGCAGGGAGGCGACGGCGACCGGTGCCATCCGGGCCAGGGCCGCGGCCTGGGCGGCGCGGTCGGTGCGTTCCTGGACCAGTTCGGCGAGCCGGTGGGTCTCCTTCTCGGGGAGGCCGAAGGTGAAGTCGATCCCCAGCGGGCCGGTGATCTCCTGCCGCAGGAACTCCCCCGGCAGCAGCCCGCAGACCCTGCGGACCACCTCGCCGACGAGGAATCCGTACGAGATCGCGTGGTAGCCGGACCGGGTCCCCGGCTCCCACATGGGTGCGGTGGCGGCGAGCCGGGCGCAGGTCAGCTCCCAGTCGTACAGCTCGTCCAGGGTGTGCGGTGTGCCCACCCCGGCGACCCCGGAGCGGTGGGAGAGGAGGTGGCGTACGCGTACGGACTCCTTGCCGTTCGCCGCGAACTCCGGCCAGTACGTGCTGACCGGGGCGTCCAGGTCGAGCAGGCCCCGGTCGGCCAGGACGTGGGCGCAGAGCGCGGCCGGGCCCTTGCTCGTGGACCAGACGTTGACCAGGGTGTCCCGCTCCCAGGGGCGGGTACGGGCCTCGTCGGCCCAGCCGCCCCAGAGGTCCACCACGGGTATGCCGTCGGCGAGGACGGTGAGCGCCGCGCCCAGTTCGCCCCGGGCCGTGAAGTTCTCCTCGAAGGCGTCCCGGACCCGGGCGAACCGGTCGTCGCAGTGGCCGTGGATCTGCGGCACGTGGGCTCCTTGGCTGCGGGCGGGACCGATGCCCCTGCAACGTACCGACTGGTCGGACCGGGGGGAAGAGGGGTGCCGGCCGGAGTCAGCGGATGCCGGACTCCAGGCTCAGGCTCCAGCGGCCGGGCGAGCCGGCGAGCGTGATCGTGGAGAGCGGGCGGACGTCGATGTTCCAGTACGCCGTCGGCGGCACGTTCAGCGCGTAGACCAGGGCCGCCCGGATCACGGCCGGTTCGGCGACCGCGACGATGAACCCGTCGCAGGCCGGGCGGGTGTCCAGCCAGCCCCCTATCCGCCCGATGAAGCCGAGGAGGGACTCCCCGCCGTGCGGGGCGCCGCCCGGGTCGGCGAACCAGGCTTCGACGGCGACCGGTTCGCGGGCGGCGACCTCGGCCAGGGTCATGCCACTCCAGCGGCCCATGTCGCAGTCGCGCAGGGCGGGCTGGGCCATCGGGGCGTAGCCGAGCGCCTCGCCGGTGGCCCGGCTGCGCGGGGTGGGCGAGCAGTAGCGCAGCTCGGCCGCCCCGAGCGGGACCAGGGTGTGGGCGACGAGCTGCACCTCGTGCCAGCCGGCCTGGTCGAGCGGCCGGTCGTCGTCGAAGCGCTCGGCCAGGCGGGGCGAGGTGCGCGCCGCCGCGACCAGGGTGACCCGCTGGGTCATGGCCGGATGCGTCATGGCCGGATCGTGGTGCCGAACGCCTGCCCGGTCAAGAGGGCCCCGGTGCGTGCGGGGCCTGCGGGGTCCGTTTCCGGACGGGGGGGGCGGGAGGTGTGGGGCCTGTCCGGCTGGTTTCCGGACGCGACGGTCGGGGTGCGCGGGCGCGCCCGGACCGCTTCCAGGCGCGACACCCCGGGGTGGGTGGTCCCCGCCCGGCCGGCACTCGGAGGCCCGGTGGTCCGGTGGCCCCGCCCGGCCCGTGTCCGGACGCGGCGGCCCCCAGGCCTGCCGATCCCGCCGAGCCCGCCGGGTCAGCCGGCGGGTGTCTCCGGGGCCCGGAGGCCGTCGTACGCCGTGCGGAGCCGGCGCACGCCCTCCGCGATCTCGGCCGCTCCGGAGACCGCCGCGAAGCTCAGCCGTACGTGGCCGGCCGGGGGTTCGGCGCAGAAGTACGGGCTGCCCGGGGCGATGGCGACCGAGGCGCGCAGGGCGGCGGAGGCGACGGCGGACTCGTCGGGGCCCGTTCCCGCCCCGGTCGCCGGGATCCGGAGCCAGAGGCTGCCGCCGCCCGCCGGTACGTGCGCCGGCGCGAACGCGGGCAGTTCGGAGCGGAGGGCGGCGGCCATCACCGTACGGCGACTGCGCAGCTCCGCCGCCACCGCGGCCAGGTGGCGGCCCCAGGACGGAGAGCCGACGAGTTCGAGCGCGGCCTCCTGGAGCGGTCTCGGTACGAAGAAGCTGTCGACGACCTGGATGGCGCGGAGGCGTTCGAGGACCGGGCCCCGGGCGGCCAGCGCGCCGACCCGGAGGCTGGGCGAGGTCACCTTGGTGAGCGAGCAGACGTGGACGACCACGCCGTCGGGGTCGTCGGCGGCCAGCGGTGCCGGGAGCGGCCCGGCGTCCTCGTGGACGAGCCGCCGGGCGAAGTCGTCCTCGATGACGAACGCCCCGGCCGCCCGCGCTATCGCCAGGATCTCGGGTCTGCGGGCGGGGGCGAGGGTGGCTCCGGTGGGGTTCTGGAAGAGCGGCTGGGTGACGAAGACCCGGGCCCCGGTGGCGCGGAACGCGTCGGCGAGCAGCTCGGGCCGGACCCCGTCCGCGTCCATCGGGACGGGGACCGGGCGCAGCCCCGTGGCGCGGGCGACCGCGAGCATGCCGGGGTAGGTGGGTGACTCCACGAGGACCGGGGCGCCGGGCGGGGCGAGGGCGCGCAGGGCGGTGGCCAGTGCGCTCTGGCCTCCCGCGGTGATCAGGACGTCGGTGCCGGAGACGGCCGGGCCGATCTCGCGGGCGAACCAGGACCGCAGTTCGGGCAGTCCGTCCGTCGGCGGGCGGCCCCACGCACCCGGGCGGCGGCCGGCCCGCGCGAGGGCTGCGGCCAGGGCCCGTTCGGGCTGGAGGGAGGCGTGGAGGTAGCCGCCGTTGAACTCGATAGTGCCGGGCGGTGGTGCGGCGAGGGTGGCCAGGACCCCGGAGGCGTCGACCGTACGGGGCACGACCTCGGGTCCGCCGTCGCCGCTCAGCGACACCTCCTGCCAGGACGTGTCGCCCTGGGCCGGGACCTCGTCGTGGGGTTCGGCCCGGAAGGCGCCGGAGCCGGGGCGCGTGACGACGAGCCCTTCGGCGGCGAGCTGGGCGACGGCCCGGGAGACGGTGACCGGGCTGACCCGGAACCGTTCGACGAGCGCACGGCTGGACGGCAGCTTCCCACCGGGTGAGTAGCGGTTGAGTTCGGCCCGCAGGGAGGCGACCAGTTCGGCGACGCTGCTACGCTCTTGCATGAGAGCACAGGATAGCGCTACTGCATCTTCACCGATAGCGGTCAGCGGCACGGAGACCCGCCTGACGGCCGGTGCGGGGACTTCCCCGGCGGCCGGTGCGGGAACCTCCCCGACGACCGGTGCGGGGACCTCTCCGGCCACCGGCCCGGAGGCCTCTCCGGCGACCGGTACGCACGCGGCCGGTACGAGGGCTGCCGCCACAGGCGCGACCGGTACGGGCTCGGCCGGCACGGGCTCAGCCGGCACGGGCATGACCGGTACGCACACGGTCGGCACGGGCGCGACCGGTACGCACGCGGCCGGCACATGCACGCCGCCCTCCGCGGCGGAGGCCCCCTCCGCCCCCGCCCGCCGAGGCACCCTGCTCGCCGCGCTCGGCGTCGTCGCGTTCTCGCTCACCTTCCCCTCCACCGCCTGGGGCCTGGAGAGCTTCGGCCCCTGGTCCCTCGTCGCCCTGCGCTCCGCGCTGGCCGCCCTGATCGCGGGCGGCTTCCTGCTGGCGGTCCGGGCACCGGTGCCCGCGCGCCGCCACTGGGGCGGACTCGCGGTGGTGGCGGGCGGTGCGGTGGTGGGGTTTCCGCTGCTGACGACCCTCGCCCTCCAGACCTCCACCACCTCGCACGCGGCCGTGGTGGTGGGGCTGCTGCCGCTGACGACGGCGGTGCTGGGATCGCTGCGTACCGGGGAGCGCCCCTCCCGCGCCTTCTGGGCCGCGGCCCTGGCCGGGGCGGCGGTCGTCATCGGCTTCACCGTGCAGCAGAGCGGCGGGGCCCTGACCTCGGGCGACCTGTACCTGTTCGGCGCACTCCTGGTCTGCGCGGCCGGGTACACCGAGGGCGGCCGGCTGGCCCGGGTGATGCCGGGGTGGCAGGTGATCGGCTGGGCGCTGATCCTGTGCCTGCCGCTCGCGGTGGTGGGCAGTGCCGTGGCCCTGCCGCTCGAACCGGTCCACCTCACCGCGCACGGCGTCCTCGGCCTGGTCTGGGTGGCCGCCGGATCGGCCTTCTTCGGGCTGTACGTCTGGTACAAGGGCATGGCCGAGATCGGCGTCCCCCGGGCCAGTCAGCTCCAGCTCGCGCAGCCGCTCCTCACGCTGGTGTGGTCCTTCCTGCTGCTCGGCGAGGAGGTGTCGGCGGCGGCTCCGCTCGCGGCGGTGGCGGTGCTCGTGTGTATCGCCGCCACCCAGCGGACGGGCCGGAGCAGGACGGCGGCCCGGCCCCGGTCGGCGGAGAGTTCCGGGCGGGAATCCGGGGCCGTACGGTCCTAGACTTGGGGGTACGGACCGCCACCCGTGAGGAGGTCACTCCCGATGGAGGCACACGCGGGCGACCGGCTGCTGATGCACGGCAGGACCGTGGGACAGCACGACCGGGTCGCAGAGATCATCGAAGTGCTCGGGGACGGGGGCGCCCCTCCGTACCGGCTCCGCTTCCCCGACGGACACGAACACCTGATGTCCCCCGGCCCCGACAGCGTGGTCCAGCACATGGAGGCGCCCAGGGGCCACCAGCCGCAGTAGCAGGAGCAGGAGCAGGGCAGTAACAGGCTCAGGGGCAGGAGCAGAGCGGCAGCGACCGTGATGGGGGCCGGGGCCGGGCTCCGAGCGGCCCCGGCCCCTCACCCCTCTCCCCTCACCTACACCCGGCCCCCATCAGCGCGGCGCGCGAGCCCGGTCCTGGTAGTGGTCGGCGACCACCCGGGCCATCGCGCCGATCCTGTCCCTCGCCACATGCTGGGCGGAGAAGAAGATGTGCCCGCCCACCTCCTCGTGGTTCCGGGCGAGGGTCAGGTGGCGGGAGAGTTCCGCCGGGTCCTGCCAGGGGGCGGGCTGGGCCGGGTCACCGGCCTTGTAGAGGGCCTCCCCCACGTACAGGCCCACGCCCGTGCCCCGCACCGTGCCGCTCCACCACGCGAGGACCTTGGCGTAGTCGGCGGCGGCGAGGCCGATGTGCCAGTAGATCTGCGGGCAGATGTAGTCGATCCACCCCTCCTTGACCCACTTGCGGGTGTCGGCGTGCAGGTCGTCGTAGGTCTCGACGCCCGCCCGGGTGTCGGAGCCGAGCGGGTCGGTCGACGCGTTGCGCCAGACGGCGAAGGGGCTGATGCCGAACCGGACGCCCTGCCGGGTCTCCCGGATGCGCTCGCCCATCTCGCGCACCAGCCGGTCCACGTTGTCGCGGCGCCAGGCGGCCTTGTCCGGGAAGCCGGACCCGTACCGCTCGTAGGCGGCGTCGTCCTTGAACTCCTGGCCGGCCACCGGATACGGGTAGAAGTAGTCGTCCCAGTGCACCGCGTCGATCGCGTACCGGCGGACGGCGTCCAGCATGGCGTCCTGGACGAAGCGGCGGACCTCCGGCAGCCCCGGGTCGTAGTAGAGCTTCCCGCCGTACGGCAGGACCCACTCCGGGTGGAGCCGCGCCGGGTGGGAGGCGGCGAGGCGGGTGGGGTCCGTGTGGTTCGCCACCCGGTACGGGTTGAACCAGGCGTGCAGCTCCAGCCCCCGGTCGTGCGCCTCGCGGACGGCGGTGGCCAGCGGGTCCCAGCCCGGGTCCTTGCCCTGGACGCCGGTGAGGCAGTCGGCCCACGGCTCGTGCGGGGAGGGCCACAGGGCGTCTGCGGTGGGGCGGACCTGGAGCACCACCGCGTTGAGCCGCAGCTCGACGGCCCGGTCCAGGTGGGCGATGAGCTCGGCCTGCTGCGCCGCCGCCGTCAGGCCGGGCTTGGAGGGCCAGTCCAGGTTGGCGACCGTGGCGATCCACACGCCGCGCAGCTCACCCCGGGCGAACCGGTCCTCGCCGCCGCCTCCTCCCTGTACGGCCCGGGTCGTCCGGGCGGCGGCCGCGTCACCGCTCGTAGTCATCGCCGCCACCAGCCCGGCCGCGCCCGCCACGAGCGATCTCCGGGTCATTCCTGTACGCCGCATACGCCACACTCGTCCCTTCACGTCGACCACACCCCCCTCTCTTTACGTAACAGGATCATTCCCTTCCGTAGCCGGATGACCCGCAGGTCATCGGGGTGGGCCGGCGGAGTAACGTCGTGGGGTCGAGGCGGGCACCGGAATCACACGGGACCCTGCGATACGGAGAACGGCGAAAGGCACGAGGTGACGGACTCTATGGCCGACATTGCACGCGTCGGGGTGGTGGGCTGTGGCCAGATGGGCGCAGGTATCGCGGAGGTGTGCGCGCGCAGCGGCCTCGAGGTGAAGGTCGCGGAGACCACCGGCGAAGCGCTGGAGATCGGCCGCACCCGGCTGCACAACTCCCTCTCGAAGGCCGCCGAACGCGGCAAGATCACCGACGAGGAGCGGGACGAGACCCTCGGCCGCCTCAGCTTCACCACCGACCTCGGGGAGTTCGCCGACCGCGACCTCGTCATCGAGGCCGTCGTGGAGAACGAGCAGGTCAAGACGGAGATCTTCCAGATTCTGGACCAGGTGGTGACCCGGCAGGACGCGATCTTGGCCTCCAACACCTCCTCCATCCCGCTGGTGAAGCTGGCCGTCGCGACCTCGCGCCCGGACCGGGTCATCGGCATCCACTTCTTCAACCCGGCCCCCGTCCAGAAGCTGGTCGAGCTGATCCCGGCGCTGACCACGTCGGACGAGACGATCGCGCGCGCCGAGGCCCTCGTGCGGGACGTGCTGGGCAAGCACCCGATCCGCGCCCAGGACCGGTCCGGCTTCGTCGTGAACGCGCTGCTGATCCCGTACCTGCTCTCCGCGATCCGGATGTTCGAGTCGGGCATCGCGAGCCGTGAGGACATCGACAACGGCATGGAGATGGGCTGCGCCCACCCGATGGGCCCGCTGAAGCTCGCGGACCTGATCGGCCTGGACACCGTGGCCTCGGTCGCCGACTCGATGTACGCGGAGTACAAGGAGCCGCTGTACGCCGCTCCCCCGCTGCTCCAGCGCATGGTCGACGCGGGCCGCCTGGGCCGCAAGACCGGGTCGGGCTTCTACCCGTACGCCTGATCCCCCGGTACTTCGAGGAGCCGGTCCCGGACACCCCGGGGCCGGCTCCCTGTGTGTACGAGCGCCCTCAGCCCAGCCGCAGGTGGTGCAGCATCAGCAGCGCGGCCGCCATGTTCGCCGCGGGCACCTCGCCCCGGGCGATCATGTCCGGGACCAGCTTCAGCGGTATCCACTCACGCCGTGAGGACTCGAAGGCGTCCTGGGGAGGGCCCGTGTAGTGCGCCTCCTGGGCCCAGTAGAGGTGGTGGCGGGCGTCGGTGAGGCCGTTGGCGGGCTCCACGGTGAGCAGCGGGCGCAGGGGGCCGGGGCGCCAGCCGGTCTCCTCCTCCATCTCCCGGGCCGCCGCCGCCGCGATGTCCTCGCCGTCCTCGACGACCCCCGCGGCCAGCTCCCACCCCCAGCTGTCGGTGATGAACCGGTGGCGCCAGAGCAGCAGCACCTCGTCCGCCTCGTTGACGGCGGTGGCCACGGCGACGGGCCGCAGCCGGATGACGAAGTGGTCGATATGGCTGCCGTCGGGCAGCTCGACATCCGCCAGGTTCACCCGGAACCAACGGTTCTGATACACATTCTGTTCGCTCAAGTTCGTCCACTGCACAGTTCTGCCGCCTTTCGACATGTTGGGGGGCAACATGTCAGCAGGGTCGGCTGTGAAGCGGAGCGAACGGCCGGTGCGCGGCGGAGCTCACAGAGGCACGCGGAGCGCCCCGCCGATCAGATCGGCCGTCTGTACGGCGTCGGCGCAGCCGCTCTCCGCCAGCTCCCGCCGCACCTGGCGCAACCGGTCGCGCAGCCGCTGGGACTCCATCCCCCGGGCCCGCTCGGCCATTTCGGCGGCGGTACCGGCCGCCCGGTCCGGCTCGCCCTGGAGCAGCTCGATATGGCTGAGCATCGCCAGGCGGTGCACGCGCCCCCGGTCGTGCGCCGGAGCGCGCACCGCGGAGGCCGCGTGCTCCCGTGCCGCGGGCAGATCCCCGAGGCTGAGCAGCGCCTCCGCCACCTGGACGTCGACCAGGCCCGGCTGGACGTACCCGGTCTCGTCCGGCTCCCGCCCGGTGTGGATCCGGCCCGCCTGGGCCTTGGCCCGTCCGATGCGGGCACGGGCCCCCGCCGCGTCGCCGAGATGGGCGTACGCCTTGGCCTGCATGGCGTACAGGTCGGCGGCGAGCGCCGGCGTGATGTGGCCCCCGGCGGCCCGCAGCGCGGCCTCGGCGAAGGCGATGGAGCGGCGGTGGTCGCCGAGGAAGAGGGACTGGGTGACCAGCAGGGCGATCACATAGCCGCCGAGCGCCCGGTCGCCGCTGGACTTGGCGAGCCGCAGCGCCTGGTGGAAGTAGCGCTGGGCGAGGCCGTGGGCGTCGGAGTCGTACGCGCAGATGCCGGCCACCGCCACCAGGGCCGCCGTCGCCCGGTGCAGCCGGCGGCCGAGCTGGTCGCTGTAGCCGGCGCGCAGCAGGGGCGCCGCCTCGGCGTTGAGGAAGCGGACGATCCGGGGTCTGGTCGCGATGCCGCCCGCCTTGCGGTACATCTGCTCGTAGTGGTCGCGGGCGGACCGGAGCGTCTCTATGTCGGCCATGCTGACGCGGCCCGGTCCCCCCGGGCGGGAGACGTCGGTGTCCTCCGGCGGGTTCTCCCACTCCCAGACCGGCATCACCGCCGTGGTCCCGGTGACGGCGGGGACGGTGGCCAGGTGGGGGCGGTGCTGTTCGTCCGAGCGCCACAGCGCGGTGGCCCGCTCGACGAAGCCGGAGAGGGAGGCGCTGTGCGGTGCGGTCCGTGTGCCGCATCCGTCCAGGGTGCCCATGCCGATGTCGTCCAGCGCCACCGGGCGCCCCAGCCGGCCGCCCAGCACCTCGCAGATCAGGTCCGGCACCTGGCCGCGCGGGCGCTGGCCCTTCAGCCAGCGGGAGACCGCCGTGTGTTCGTACCGCAGGCTCAGGCCACGGTCCCGGCCCGCCCGGTTGACGTGACCGGCGAGCCCCGCCCGGGACATCCCGGCCTCGTCGATCAGGGAATCGAGCAGGACATTGGGCTCCATCGTCCCCCCAGGTGCGTGTCGCAATGAGCCTAGTCCAGCACGTTTCACACGGGGTGTGAACGGAATGCCCGAACCCTCCGGCCGTGCGCTCTGCCGCGCGGCGGGTGGGGCTCGATTGAATGAACTCCTCGCAAGAGGCGGCCGGGTCGTCGGCTCCCCCTCGTAACGGTTGACGACCCGCACCGCGCCGTCCGCACCGCCGGGCCTGCCCGACACTCCGTGGCCGTGCGGACGGCGCAGGATCGCACGACCCACTGCCCAACGGTGAAGGAGGGTGGCTGCGGGTCGGGGGCCGGAACCGCGCTTCCTCCCGGTTCCGTGCCCCGGTCCGGGTGCGGTCCCTCAGCCGCCCGGCGGGACAAGGAGAAGGGGCGTACCCGGTGGCCGGATACGCCCCTTCTCGACGCCGTCGCGCCGAGGTGACTACGCTCCGCGCAGCACCGCGCCCGTGCGCTCGGCGGCCAGGGCCACCGCGCTGTCGCGGGCGGCCGAGGCCTCGTCGACGGTCAGTGTGCGGTCGGCGGCGCGGAAGCGCAGCGCGTACGCCAGGGACTTGTTGCCCCCGCCGATCTGCTCGCCGGTGAAGACGTCGAACAGCCGCAGCGATTCGAGGAGTTCACCCGCGCCCTCGCGCAGCGCCCGCTCCACGTCGGCGGCCGGGACGTCCCCGGCGACGACGAGTGCGACGTCCTGGGTCGCCACCGGGAAGGTGGAGATCCTCGGCGCCCGGAGCACTCCGTCGACGGCCTGCTCCAGCACGTCCAGCTCGACCTCCGCGGCACAGGTCCGCTCGGGCAGGTGGAGCGCCTTGATGACGCGCGGGTGGAGTTCGCCCGCGTGTCCGAAGAGGGTCTCCTCGCCGTTCACCGTGACGTACAGCGCGGCGCAGCGGCCCGGGTGCCACGGGGCGTGCTGGTCGGCGCGGACGATCACCTCGACGCCGGCCTCCGCGGCGATCGAGCGGGCCGCCTCGACGGCGTCCGCCCAGGTCGCCGGGGTGCCCTTGCCCCACCAGCCGGCCTGCTCGCGGGCGCCCGCGAGGACGACGGCGGCGCGGCGCGGCTGGCGCGGCAGGGCCGCGTCCAGTCCGGCGATCTCCTCGTCGGTGGGCCGGCGGTCGACGGGCAGCCGGACCGCGGCCGTCTCCTCACCCGTGGGCCGGAAGACCAGACCGGTCTCGAAGAGCGCCAGGTCGTGGCTGCCCCGGCCGTCGTTGCGCCGCAGCGCGCCGAGGAGGCCCGGGAGCAGCGTGGTGCGCAGCGCCGGCTCCTCGTCGGAGAGCGGGTTGACGAGCTTGACCGTACGGCGGCGCTCGTCGTCCTTCTCCAGGCCGAGCTGGTCCAGGACCGCGTCGCCGATGAACGGGTAGCTCAGCGCCTCGACGTATCCGGCTCCGGCCAGGGCCCGGCCGATGCGGCGGTGCAGCCGCTGGCGGTCGGTGAGGCCGCGGCCGGAGGGGGGCGTGGGCAGGGTGGAGGGCAGGTTCTCGTAGCCCTCCAGCCGGATGACCTCTTCGGCCAGGTCGTTCGGCTCGTTCAGGTCGGGCCGCCAGGACGGGACGGTGACGATCAGCTCGTCCTGCCCGTAGACGTCGCAGCCGACCTGCTGGAGGCGGCGGACGACGGTCTCGCGACCGTACTCCACACCGGCCACCCTGTCCGGGTGGTCGGCCGGCATCGCGATGGTGCGCGGGGCGTGGGGCGAGGTGATCTCGGTGACCCCGGCCTCGGCGGTACCGCCCGCGAGGAGGACCAGCAGGTCGACGGTGCGCTGCGCCGCCGCTGCGGCGGCCTGCGGGTCGACGCCGCGCTCGAAGCGCTTGGACGCCTCGGAGGACAGCTTGTGGCGGCGCGCGGTGCGGGCGATCGAGATCGCGTCGAAGTGCGCGGCCTCGATGACGACCTCGGTGGTGAGGGCCGACTCGCCGTCCGCGTCGGCGATCTCGGTGTTGGCGCCGCCCATGACGCCCGCGAGGCCGATCGGCCCGCGGTTGTCGGTGATGACCAGGTCCTCGGCGTCCAGCACGCGCACGGTGCCGTCCAGCGTGGTGAGCTTCTCGCCCTGCGTGGCGCGGCGCACGCCGATCGGCCCGTCGACCCGGGTGCGGTCGTAGGCGTGCAGCGGCTGACCGAGCTCCAGCATCACGTAGTTGGTGACGTCGACGGCGAGCGAGATCGGCCGCATCCCGGCCTTCTGGAGGCGGCGCTGCATCCAGATCGGGGAGCGGGCCTCGGGCTGGAGACCGGTGACGGTGCGGGCGGTGAAGCGGTCGCAGCCGATCGGGTCCGAGATCTGGACCGGGTAGCCGTACGCGTTGGGCGCGGGCACGTCCAGGAGCGCCGGGTCGCGCAGCGGCAGCCCGTACGCGATGGCGGTCTCGCGGGCGACACCGCGCATGGACAGGCAGTAGCCCCGGTCCGGGGTGACGGCGATGTCCAGGACCTCGTCGACGAGCTGGAGCAGCTCGATCGCGTCGGTGCCGGCCTCGTGCTCCGGCGGCAGCACGATGATGCCGTGCGTGCCGTCGTCGCCCATGCCCAGCTCGTCGGTGGAGCAGATCATGCCGTGCGAGGTCCTGCCGTACGTCTTGCGGGCGGCGATCGCGAAGTCGCCGGGCAGGACCGCGCCCGGGAGGACCACGACGACCTTGTCGCCGACCGAGAAGTTACGGGCGCCGCAGACGATCTCCTGCGGTTCGCCGGTGCCGTTGGCGGAGCCGACGTCGACCGTGCAGAAGCGGATGGGCTTCTTGAACCCCTCCAGCTCCTCGATGGTCAGGACCTGTCCGACGACCAGGGGGCCCTTGAGACCCGCGCCGATCTGCTCGACGGTCTCGACCTCGAGGCCCACGGAGACGAGCTCGGTCTGTACGTCACGGCCGGTCTCCGTCGCCGGCAGGTCGACGTACTCCCGCAGCCAGGAAAGCGGGACGCGCATCAGATCTCCATCCCGAACGGCCGGGTGAACCGGACGTCACCCTCGACCATGTCTCGCATGTCTTCGACGTTGTGGCGGAACATCAGCATCCGTTCGATGCCGAACCCGAAGGCGAATCCGCTGTACTTCTGGGGGTCGACACCGCAGGCGGTGAGCACCTTGGGGTTGACCATGCCGCAGCCGCCCAGCTCGATCCAGCCCTCGCTGCCGCAGGTGCGGCAGGGCCGGTCCGGGTTGCCGACGGACTCGCCGCGGCAGACGTAGCAGACCATGTCCATCTCGGCGGACGGCTCGGTGAACGGGAAGAAGTTCGGCCGCAGCCGGGTCTTCATGTCCGGCCCGAAGAGCGCCTGGACCATGTGGTCCAGGGTGCCCTTGAGGTCGGCCATGGTGAGGCCCTCGTCGACGGCGAGCAGCTCGATCTGGTGGAAGACCGGGGTGTGCGTGGCGTCCAGCTCGTCGGTGCGGTAGACCCGGCCGGGGCAGACCACGTAGACGGGGGGCTTGCGCTCCAGGAGCGAGCGGGCCTGGACCGGGGAGGTGTGCGTACGCAGCACGACGCCGGACTCGTCGCCCTCGGTCGCCTTCCCCTCGGGCGTGGTGCCCTGGACGAAGAAGGTGTCCTGCATCTGGCGGGCGGGGTGGTCGGGCACGAAGTTCAGGGCGTCGAAGTTGAACCACTCCGCCTCGACCTCGGGGCCCTCGGCGATCTCGTAGCCCATGGCCACGAAGACGTCCGCGACGCGCTCCATGATGGTCGTCAGCGGGTGGCGGGCGCCGGCCGGGGTGCGGTCGTAGGGCAGCGTGACGTCCACGGCCTCCTCGACGAGCACCCGGGCGTCGCGCTCGGCCTCCAGCTCGGCCTGGCGGGCGGCCAGCGCCTTGGAGACGGCGCCGCGGGCCTGGCCCACGCGCTTGCCCGCCTCGGCCTTGGCCTGCGGGGGCAGGGCGCCGATCTCGCGGTTGGCGAGCGACAGGGGCGAGGTACCTCCGGTGTGCGCGGTCTTCGCCTGGGCGAGCGCGTCGAGGTCGCCGGCGGCGGCGAAGGCGGCGAACGCCTCGTCCCGCATGCGCTCGATCTCTTCCGGTTTCAGTGCCTCGACCTCGACTGGGTCGTACGACTTGTTCGGTGCCGACATCTCTTCCCGTGCTTCCGATTGGCTGGTGGCGCGACCCGGCTGGAGACCGCTGGACGCAAAGGTGCCAAAGGTCGAGTCTACGGGCCGCAGGACGGTCGGGGAGCCCGTGGGCTGCCTCAGGCCAGGTAGGCCGGGGCGCTCACGGGCAGAATAAATCGGAACTCGGCCCCGCCGCCGGGCCCCCGGTCGACGGTGATGGTGCCGCCGTGCGCCTCGACGATGCCCTTGACGATGTAGAGGCCCAGGCCCGTGCCGCCGCGTTTACTCCCCCGCCAGAAGCGGGTGAAGACGCGGCTCATCGACTCCTCGGGGATGCCGGGGCCCTCATCGCTCACGGTGACTGCCGTTCCCGTCTCGTCGCACGCGCCCGGCGCGGGCGCGGGGGCGATCTCAATGGTGACGGTTCCCTCGCCGTGGCGCACCGCGTTTTCCAGGAGGTTGCCGAGGATCTGGTCGATCTTGTCGGGGTCGGCCCACAGGTCGGGCAGCGGCCCGCGGGCGCGGACCCGGAAGCGGTCGGGGTCCTGGCCGCCCGTGATGAGGGCCTGGATGTGGCGGGCGACGGCGGCGGCGATGTCGACGGGCTGGCGGCGCAGCTCCAGGCGGCCGGAGTCGATCCGGGAGATGTCGAGCAGCTCGGCGATGAGCCGGGTGACCCGGCCGGCGTCGGCGTCGACGGTCTCCAGCATCAGCCGCTTCTGGTCGTCGGTGAACCGCTCCCACTTGGCGAGCAGCGTCGCGGTGAACCCCTTGACGGAGGTCAGGGGGGAGCGCAGTTCGTGGGCGACGGTGGCGATCAGCTCGGCGTGGCTGCGTTCGGTACGGCGGCGGGCCTCGGTGCCGCGCAGGGACACGACCACCCGGCGCACGGGCCCGGTGGGCCGCTCGCGTACGTAACGGGCGGAGACCAGCACCTCACGGCCGCCGGGCAGCAGCAGGTTGCGCTCGGGCTGCCCGCCCCGGGTGGCGAGGCCGCCGTACGGGTCGGTCAGCGCCCACCAGCGCTTGCCCTTGAGGTCCTCCAGGGGCAGGACCGCCTCCAGGGTGCGGCCGATCGCCTCGGAGCGCGGGGTGGCGGTGATGCGGGCGGCGGCGGCGTTGAAGCAGATGACGTGGCCGCTCTCGTCGGCGACGACGAGCCCGTCGGGCAGGTCGTCGGGGTCGATGCCGCAGCCGAGGGCGTCCACGCGTTCGGTGCCGGTGACGGCGTCCGGGTCGGTGCCGGTGGTGTCCGGGGCGGCCGTTCTCCCGCCCGGTCCCCCGCCCGCGGCGCGCGCGGCGGCGGTGTGCGCCGGTCGCGGCGAGCTCATGCCGACAGCCATTATCCCGTATCCCCACCTCTCGAACCGGTGCAGTGGGCCCCCGAGTTCGTCACCCTACTAGTCGCCGGCGAACCGGCGACACCCTGCGGGGGCGCGCCGTGGGAGTGCGCCGGTGGACGGGAAAAGCGGAATGGCCGGGACCGTTCGGTGACGGGCCGTCAAGGGGGCCGTGCGGCTACGCGTCGGGGGCGCGGCGCGGGCGCTGGGCGCGGGCGGAGGCGTAGAGGCAGACGGCGGCGGCGGTCGCGAGGTTGAGGCTCTCCGCCTTGCCGTGGATGGGGACGCGGACGACGGCGTCGGCGAGCGCCCGGGTCTCCTCGGGCAGCCCCCAGGCCTCGTTGCCGAAGACCCAGGCGGTGGGGGTGCCCATGGTGCCCGCGTCCAGCTCGTCGTCCAGGTCGTCGTCCCCGGCGCCGTCGGCGGCGAGGATGCGCACCCCGGCGTCCCGGAGCCCCTGCACGGCCTGCTCGACGGGGACGCCGACGGCGACGGGCAGGTGGAAGAGCGAACCGACCGACGCCCGTACGGACTTGGGGTTGTACAGGTCCACCGAGGCGTCGGTCAGCACCACGGCGTCCGCGCCGGCCGCGTCCGCGCAGCGCAGTACCGTACCGGCGTTCCCGGGGTCCCGGACGTTGGCCAGAACCGCCACCAGCGTGGGCTTCGCGTCCAGGATCTCCTGGAACGGGGAGTCCAGGAACCGGCAGACGCCGATCAGGCCCTGCGGGGTGACGGTCTGCGAGACGTCGGCGAGGACGTCGTCGCCGGCCAGGTGGACCCTGGCCCCCGCGGCGTGGGCGGCGTCGATGATGTCGGCGTAGCGGTCGGCGGCCTCGGGGGTGGCGAACAGCTCGATGAGCGTCGGCTCGCCGTCACCGCCCCGGTGGGCGGCGGCCTCGCGGACGGCCTGGGGCCCCTCGGCGATGAACCTGCGCTCCTTGCCGCGGAAGTTGCGGCGGGCCAGCCGTCGGGCGGCGGCGACGCGCGGGGAGCGCGGGGAGATCAGTTCGGGGGTGCCCATGGTCGGCGGCGAGCCTCTCTGCGTACGGGGTGGGGTCAGGGGGTCAAAGCACCGGACCCGCAGACGGCGTGCGCCTGCGGGTCCGGTTCACGTACCTGGAAGGTGGTGCCTGGATCAGGCGGCCTTCGGGGCGTTGACGTCGCTCGGGAGGGCCTTCTGGGCGACCTCGACGAGAGCGGCGAACGCGTTGGCGTCGTTGACCGCGAGCTCGGCCAGGATCTTGCGGTCCACCTCGATGTTGGCGGCCTTCAGACCCTGGATGAGGCGGTTGTACGTCATGCCGTTCTGGCGGGCAGCGGCGTTGATGCGCTGGATCCACAGCTGACGGAAGTCGCCCTTGCGCTTCTTGCGGTCGTTGTAGTTGTAGACCAGGGAGTGGGTGACCTGCTCCTTGGCCTTGCGGTACAGGCGCGAGCGCTGACCGCGGTAGCCGCTGGCGGCCTCGAGGATCGCCCGGCGCTTCTTGTGGGCGTTGACTGCCCGCTTGACGCGTGCCACTTGTTAACTCCTTGTAGCGGGGCCGTGGGTGTCTTCACACGGCCCGGAAACGAATTGGTCCCGGTGTGATCGAGGTCGTACCCCCGGAGAAGGTCCGGGGGCCGAACCTCACTTGCCGAGAAGCTTCTTGATCTTCTTGGCGTCGGCCGGAGCCACGACGACCGTGCCGGTCAGCGAGCGGGTCTTCTTGGACGACTTGTGCTCGAGCAGGTGGCGCTTGCCGGCCCTCTCGCGGAGCACCTTGCCGGAGCCGGTGATCTTGAAGCGCTTGCTGGCACCGCTGTGCGTCTTGTTCTTCGGCATCGCGCCGTTCTCTCCTCGTCAGTGGCGCCCCTCACGGTGCGGGCACCGGACTGCAGGGGCGTCAGATCTCTATGGGATTCCGGGGGGACCCGGGGGCGCCTGGATGGCGACCCCCGAAGGTCACGCCTCGGAAGGTGTGTCGGCCGGAGCCTCGGCCGCTGCGGCCGGAGCCTCAGCGGTGTCGCCCTCGGACGCGGCGTCGTTCGTACCCTGACGCTCCGCCTTGCGGGCGGCCTGGGCCTCACGGGCCTCGGCCATGGCCTCGGTCTTCTTCTTGTGCGGGCCCAGAACCATGATCATGTTCCGGCCGTCCTGCTTCGGGTTGGACTCGATGAAGCCCAGGTCCTCCACGTCCGAAGCCAGACGCTGGAGCAGTCGGAAGCCCAGCTCCGGGCGGGACTGCTCACGACCACGGAACATGATCGTGATCTTGACCTTGTCGCCCTGCTTGAGGAACCGGACGACGTGACCCTTCTTGGTGTCATAGTCGTGCGGGTCGATCTTCGGCCGGAGCTTCATCTCCTTGATGACCGTGTGCGCCTGGTTCTTGCGCGCCTCACGGGCCTTCATGGCCGACTCGTACTTGAACTTCCCGTAGTCCATGAGCTTGCACACGGGCGGACGGGCTGTCGCCGCCACCTCGACCAGGTCGAGGTCATACTCCTGTGCGAGTTCCAGGGCCTTGGCAAGCGGAACAATCCCGACCTGCTCGCCACTGGGACCGACAAGTCGGACCTCGGGAACGCGAATCCGGTCGTTGATGCGGGGCTCGGCGCTGATGGATCCTCCTCGGTAGCACCACGCGACCGTCTGGCGGACAGCCGCGTTACGTGTGAGACGTCGACCAGCCGCACCGGAGGCACCAAACAAAAATGCCCCGGACGGGACACAGGCGGGGCTCCATGAACTACCGGAGCACCGCCGCGGCCAACCGCGGGGCGCATCGAGCGGCTCCATCGTCCGTACGGAACGATGGGGACCGCCTGACCGGTGACCCGCCGTCCGGTGAGGACGGTCAGGTGGGAGATCGGAGCCTCCACTTGTGGGCCGAGCACATAGGTGTCCGGCCGGTCGTTACACAAGGTTAGCATCCTGACAGCGAGCGCGCTAACCCGGTGTCCCACCGGCTCCCCTCCGGGCTCCCGGCGACAGGACCGCCCCGCCCTGGCCTTATCGTGTGGGCATGAGCGACGCGACCCCCAGCAGTGACAACCCCGGCTTCGACGACATGGCCCGCGACATCGCGGAGGTCCCCGCCGTCGAGGTGATCGTGACGGTCGCCGTCAACCTGATGAGCGCCGCAGCGGTGAAGCTCGGCCTGACGGAGGAGGGCGAGGACCACAAGGACCTCGACGAGGCCCGCAAGCTGGTCCACGCCCTGGCCGGACTGCTGGACGCCGGCACGACGGAGATCAGCACCTTCCACGCCTCCCCCCTGCGCGACGGCCTGAAGTCGCTCCAGCTCGCCTTCCGCGAGGCCTCACTGGTGCCGGACGAGCCCGGCCAGGGCCCCGGCGAGAAGTACACGGGCCCGGTCTACGGCTAGGCACCTTCCTCTTCCTCGTACGCACGAGCCCAACTCCAGCATCGCGCCGATGACCGGTGGCCTGGTGCTGGATTCCTCGATTGCCCC
>NZ_JBEYKR010000135.1:0-19324 GCF_040703535.1 Streptomyces sp. NPDC007346 | reverse complement strand
GCGACTCGGGGGTGTCGGCCAGGTGCTTGAGCAGCTTGTTGGTCAGGGCGCCGAAGTTGACGTCGGTGCCTTTCATCACGCGGGTGGCGGCGATGCCCGCCAGCACACCCGCCCGCCGCGCCGCTCCTTCTCGCGCCGCTCCTTCTCGCGGTGCTACTTCTTACGACGGCGACCGCCGCCGCCACCGCTCCTCTGCGCCTTGCGGCGCTCGGCGCGCGTCATGCCGTCCGAGGAACCCGACGGCGCACCGTCGGTGGCGAAGTCGCCCTCGACGACACCGCCCTCCCCGTCCACCGTGGGAGCGGAGAAGTGCAGCCGGTCCGGACGCTGCGGGGCCTCCAGGCCCTTGGCACGGATCTCCGGACGCGCGGCGGGAGCATCCTCCTTGGCGAGCGAGGTGCGCTCGGCGGCGTCCTGCACGGGAACCTCCTCGACCTGCTGCTCGACCTGGACCTCCAGGTTGAACAGGTAGCCGACGGACTCCTCCTTGATGCCCTCCATCATGGCGTTGAACATGTCGAAGCCCTCGCGCTGGTACTCGACCAGCGGGTCCTTCTGCGCCATGGCCCGCAGGCCGATGCCCTCCTGGAGATAGTCCATCTCGTAGAGGTGCTCGCGCCACTTGCGGTCCAGCACGGAGAGGACCACGCGCCGCTCCAGCTCACGCATGATGTCGGAGCCGAGGGTCTTCTCGCGCTCCTCGTACTGCTCGTGGATGTCGTTCTTGACCGACTCGGCGATGAACTCGGCGGTGACGCCCGCCAGGTCCCCGGCCGCCTCCTCCAGCTCCTCGACGGTGACCTTCGCCGGGTAGAGCTGCTTGAAGGCGCCCCACAGCCGGTCCAGGTCCCACTCCTCGGCGAAGCCCTCGGAGGTCTCCTGCCGGATGTAGTCGTCGATCGTGTCGTCCATGAAGTGCCGGATCTGGTCCTGGAGGTCCTCGCCCTCCAGCACACGGCGGCGCTCACCGTAGATGACCTCGCGCTGGCGGTTGAGCACCTCGTCGTACTTCAGGACGTTCTTACGCGTCTCGAAGTTCTGCTGCTCGACCTGCGACTGGGCGGAGGCGATGGCCCGGGTGACCATCTTGTTCTCGATCGGCACGTCGTCCGGGACGTTCGCCATCGACATGACGCGCTCGACCATCTGGGCCTTGAACAAGCGCATCAGGTCGTCGCCCAGCGACAGGTAGAAGCGGGACTCGCCCGGGTCGCCCTGACGGCCGGAACGACCGCGCAGCTGGTTGTCGATACGGCGCGACTCGTGCCGCTCCGTGCCGAGCACGTACAGCCCGCCGAGCTCCTTGACCTCTTCGAACTCCGCCTTCACGGCCAGCTCGGCCGCCTCCAGCGCGGCGGGCAGCGCGGCCGCCCACTCCTCGACGTTCTCCACCGGGTCCAGGCCGCGCTGGCGCAGCTCGGCCTCGGCCAGGTCGTCCGGGTTGCCGCCGAGCTTGATGTCGGTGCCTCGGCCGGCCATGTTCGTGGCGACCGTGACCGCGCCCTTGCGGCCGGCCTGGGCGACGATCGTCGCCTCCCGGTCGTGCTGCTTGGCGTTGAGGACCTCGTGCTGGACACCGCGCTTGGAGAGCTGCTGCGAGAGGTACTCGGACTTCTCGACCGAGGTGGTGCCGACCAGGATCGGCTGGCCCTTCTCGTGCTTCTCGGCGATGTCGTCGACGACGGCGGCGAACTTGGCGACCTCGGTGCGGTAGATCAGGTCCGACTGGTCGGCCCGGACCATCGGCCGGTTCGTCGGGATCGGCACCACGCCGAGCTTGTAGATTTGCTGGAACTCGGCGGCCTCGGTCATCGCCGTACCGGTCATGCCGGAGAGCTTGTCGTAGAGGCGGAAGAAGTTCTGGAGGGTGATCGTGGCGAGGGTCTGGTTCTCATCCTTGATGTCCACCCCTTCCTTCGCCTCGATCGCCTGGTGCATGCCCTCGTTGTAACGGCGGCCGGCGAGGATACGGCCGGTGTGCTCGTCGACGATCATGACTTCGCCGTCGATGACGACGTAGTCCTTGTCCTTCTTGAACAGTTCCTTCGCCTTGATGGCGTTGTTCAGGTAGCCGACGAGCGGGGTGTTGACCGACTCGTAGAGGTTGTCGATGCCGAGCCAGTCCTCGACCTTGGCGACACCGGACTCGTGGATGGCCACGGTCCGCTTCTTCTCGTCGACCTCGTAGTCGCCGGTCTCCTCGATGCCCTTGAGCTGGTTGCCCGCCTCACCCTTGGTGAGGCGCGTGACCAGCTTGGCGAAGTCGCCGTACCACTTGGTGGCCTGGTCGGCCGGGCCGGAGATGATCAGCGGCGTACGGGCCTCGTCGACGAGGATCGAGTCGACCTCGTCGACCACGGCGAAGTTGTGGCCGCGCTGGACGAGCTCGTCCTTGGACCACGCCATGTTGTCGCGGAGGTAGTCGAAACCGAACTCGTTGTTCGTGCCGTACGTGATGTCGCAGCCGTACTGCTCACGGCGCTGCGCCGGGGTCATGTTGGAGACGATGCAGCCGACGGTCAGGCCCAGGAACTTGTGGACGCGTCCCGTCAGCTCGGAGTCACGCTCGGCGAGGTAGTCGTTGACCGTGATCAGGTGCACGCCCTTGCCGGAGAGCGCGTTGAGATACGAGGGCAGGGTGCCGACGAGGGTCTTGCCCTCACCGGTCTTCATCTCGGCCACATAGCCGAGGTGCAGGGCGGCTCCGCCCATCATCTGTACGTCGTAGTGGCGCTGTCCGAGGACGCGCTTGGCGGCCTCACGGACCGTCGCGAACGCTTCGGGAAGCAGGTCGTCCAGGCTCTCGCCGTCCGCGTACCGTTCCTTGTACTCGTCGGTGAGCGCCCGCAGCTCGGCGTCGGAGAGGTTGACGAAGTCCTCTTCGATGGAGCTGACCTGGTCCGCGATGCGGTGCAGTTTGCGCAGGATCTTGCCTTCGCCTGCACGCATGAGCTTGTTGAAGACGGACACTGAGGCTGGTCTCCTTGCCGGTCGGGCCTGGCACTGGGTCGTGTAATGGACTCTGGCGCGGGCACGGCAGGTGGGCCCCACCGCAACGGCCATCGTAAGCGAGGACACCACCGCGTCGGGAGGGCTGCTGCCGCGTGGACCTCGCCGCACCCTTCACGGACAACGGCCCAGAGGTACGGAAGGTGCCGGGAAGCCCCAAAAGTGCTCGCATCACAGGTGCCCGCTCAAGAGAATCACTGTATGGAGCCGACCACTCTCACCACGCGACGTCTTCTTCTGCGGCCGTTCGGCCCGCAGGACACCTACCGGGTCCACGCGGCCTGTCAGGACCCGGACATCCAGCGCTGGACGGTGATCCCCTCCCCGTACCGGCTCACCGACGCGGAGCTGTTCACCGTGAAACTCGCCCCGGCGGGGTGGCGGGACGACTCCGCCTACAGCTTCGCCCTGGAGCTGCGGGAGAGCGGGACGCTCGTCGGCGCGCTCTCCGTCGACCGCCGCAGCCGGCCGGGGACGTACGAGGTCGGCTACTGGTCCGCCCCGGAGCACCGCGGCCGCGGATACGTCACCGAGGCGGTGCTGGGCTCCGCCCGCTGGGCCTTCACCGCGCTCAGGGCGGACCGGCTGGAGTGGCGGGCCGAGATCGGCAACCTGGCTTCCCGTGCCGTCGCCCTGCGGGCGGGGTTCCGGCTGGAGGGCGAGCAGCGCTCCGGGCTGCTCAACAAGGGGGTGCGGCGCGACGCCTGGACGGCGGCGCTGCTCCCGTCCGACCTGGGACTGGCCGGTGCCCACCCGTACCTCCCCGAGCGGCCCGCCCAGCGGCCCGGCAGTGCCCCGGACTCCGCGCGGTAGGACGGTGGTGGGGCGACGGCCCGATCCCACCCCGCGCTGTCAGTGGTGCGGTCTAGGGTTCGACGTATGACGCCTGTGCCTCCTCCCGCAGTCGAACTCTCCGCCGACCAGGCCCGCCGCATAGCGCTGCGCGCCCAGGGCTTCCTGGGGGCTCCGGACCGCAGGGCGGGGGTGCCCGGGGTGCTGCGCCACCTCGGGGCCGTCCAGCTGGACACCATCTCGGTGCTGGCCCGCTCGCACGAGCTGATCCCCTACGCCCGGCTCGGCGCGGTGGGCCGGCGCACGGTGGAGGAGGCGTACTGGTCGGGCGGCCGCTCCTTCGAGTACTGGTCGCACGCCGCGTGCATCCTGCCCGTCGAGGAGTGGCCGCACTTCGCGTTCCGCCGCCGCGCTTATCGCGCCCGCCCGCACTGGCACCACGACCTGCCCGACGGCGCGTACGACACGGTGATCAAGCAGCTGCGGACCGAGGGCCCGTTGACGGCGACGGAGCTGGGCGGCGCGAAGAACGGCGGGGAGTGGTGGGACTGGTCGGCCTCCAAGGTCGCCGTCGAGAGGGCCCTGATGTACGGCGAGGTGGTCTGCACCGAGCGGCGCGGCTGGAAGCGGGTCTACGACCTCGCCGAGCGGGCCGTCCCGGACGCCCTGCTCCACGACGACCTGAGCGACACCGAGTGCCGACGGCGGCTGGTCGCCCTGGCGGGCAGGTCGCTGGGGGTCGGCACCCGCAGCGACATCGCGGACTACCACCGGCTGCGGGGCGAGGAGTTCGACACAGTGGTGGCGGACTCGGGTCTGGTCCCGGTGGCGGTGGAGGGCTGGGCCAAGCCCGCCTGGGCGGACCCCGAGGCGCTGGCCACGGAGCCCCGCGGACGCCACCGTACGACGCTGCTCTCGCCGTTCGACTCCCTGGTCTGGGAGCGGGCGCGGACCGAGCGGATCTTCGGCTTCACGCACCGGCTGGAGGCGTACGTCCCCAAGCAGAAGCGGATCCACGGCTACTTCGCGATGCCGTTGCTGGCGGGCGGAAGGCTCCAGGGCCGCGTGGACCCGGCGCGCGAGGGCACCACGCTGGTGGCCCGGCAGGCATCCCTGGCCGGTCCGAAGGCGGTCGCCCCGATGGCGCAGGCCCTGGTGGAGGCGGCGGCCTGGGTGGGCTGCACGGACATCCGGCTGGAGCGCATCGACGCCCCGGAGCTGCGCGACCCGCTCAGGGACGAGATCGGCCGCGCGCTGCGGCGTGCCTTCCGCTGACGGGCCGGTCCGGCGCCACGGCTCCTACCTGATCTCCAGGATCTTCTCGCGCATGGCATAGACCACGGCTTCCATGCGGGAGTGCAGCTGCAACTTCTCCAGAATATTGCGGACGTGGTTCTTCACGGTGTTCTCGGAAATGAACAACTCCTTGGCGATATCCCGGTTGTTCATGCCGGTCGCCACGAGTTTGAGGACTTCCAGCTCCCGTTCGGTGAGCCGGGGGGCGGGGACGAGCCGGCGCTCGTCGGTGCGCTGAATCATCGATTTGAACTCGGTGAGCAGCTTGGAGGCCATGGAAGGGCTGATCTGGGACTGCCCGTCCGCGACGGCGCGAATGGCCGTCGCCACCTCGTCGGTGGAGATCTCCTTGAGGAGGTACCCGGTGGCGCCCGCCTTGATCGCGTCGTAGAGGTCGGCCTCCTCGTCGCTGATCGTCAGCATGATGATCTTCGCGCTGGGGGCCACCTCCTTGATGGAGGTGCAGGCCTCGATGCCACCGCGTTTGGGCATCCGCACATCCATCAGAATGATGTCGGGCAGCAGGTCGGCGGCCTTGTCGACCGCCTCCGAACCGTCACCGGCCTCACCGACGACCTGGATGTCCTCCTCCTGCGCGAGGACGATCTCCAGACCCCTGCGGAAGAGCGCGTGGTCATCGACCACCAGGACCCGGATGGGCTCCTTGCGCGAGGCGCCGTCCGGGCCGCCGTCGGTGCGGGCACCGGCGTCGTCGGAACCACTCGCACCGCGCACGGGCCCGAAGGTGTCCACCATCGTTCCTCCCCCTGAAGGCCACGGCCTGATAGTCATCAGTCGTACGCCAACGGCGTTTCACCGAGCCCTGATTGGCTCGGAACGCCATGATTCCATGCCGGGACACCCGAGCGGTGTTCCTGTGATCGCGCGCAGGTGCCCCCGGTGGCGTGAAAACGCTCCAGGGGCACCGTGGCGATGTGGCGTCAGCCGCCGAGCGCACCACCCGCGCCGCCCGCTTCGTCAGCGGCGAGCGGGTCGGTCCTCAGATGGATGACACCGTAGTCGTAGGCGTGCCGCCGGTAGACGACACTGGGCTCCTTCGTCTCGGAGTCGACGAACAAGTAGAAGTCGTGCCCGACCAGTTCCATCTCGTAGAGCGCCTGGTCGAGCGCCATGGGGGCGGCGGTGTGGGTCTTCTCGCGCATCACGAGCGGACCTTCGCCCTGCACCTCGATCGATCCGACCTTGGTGGTCGGTACGGGCTCCGACGGCTGCTCCCCGACCAGCTCGCCGTCCTCGTCGAACGAGGCGACACCCGGCACCACGTCCCCGACCTCGGCGGCCGACAGACGGCCGTTGCCCCGGCGGCTGTAGCGCTTGTCGTGCTGCTTGCGCAGACGGGCCTCCAGCTTTCCGGTGGCCAGATCGAGCGCTGCGTAGGGGTCGCCCGCCGCCGCCTCCGCCCGGATGACCGGCCCCCGCGAGCGGAGCGTGATCTCCACCCGGTCGGAACGGTCGGCCTGACGGGGATTCGGCTCCTTGGACACCTCGACGTCGAGGCTGATCACCTTGCCGTCGAACTTCTGGATCTTGTCCAGCTTCAGCTTCTCGGCCACGTGCTTGCGGAACCGCTCGGGCACCTCGGTCTTGCGGCCCTTGACGACGATGTCCACGCAGAACTCCGTTCCCGGATCGCCCCGCTTCAACGGCGGAGCATCTCCCTTTTGCACCAGCCCCCGGAGATCCCCAGGGGCCTCGGACTCGGTGACTTTCGCCTCCTCCTCCCCCGTCGGAGAGGTCACTACCCCACCGGCTTGAGCACTGCCGGTCCATCGGTGAGTTACCTGCCCGAAACCTCATGGTGCATTCATCGAGGTTCGGCCTTCACCGTTCCTCACAACTGAACATAGCCTGCACAGCGGGGTATCGGCACCCGCTACCGGCACTTACCTCCGTTCAGTGGGTTTTGCCCTCTCATTACCTGCAACGACGCAAGTTCTCGGCTGGTTCCGGTTTATTTCGAAGGCGGACGGAGAAGCGGCGACGACCGCCGCCGGGCAGGCGCCACGGCCGCAGACCCCTGGGCCGTCCCCGAGCGCCTCGGTGACGGCCCGCGCCGCCTCGGCCAGCGTCGCTCCCGTCGTCAACAGGTCGTCCACCAGGACCACCCTCCCGTGGGCGAGCAGCCGCTCTCCCCCTGGAACCACCTCCAGCGCCCCGGCGAGATTCGCCCACCGCCGACGCGCCCCGAGACCCGACTGGTCGGCGACCGCGCGGCGCTGCCGCAGCACCGGGAGCACCCGGGCCGGGTCGCCCGTGCGCCGCAGCTCGCCCGCCGCCGCGCGGGCGATCCGGCGCACCGGGTCGTGGCCGCGCGCCGCGGTCGCGGAGCGCGCGGAGGGCACGGGCACCAGCAGCAGGGGCCCCACCGCCCCCGCCTGCCCCGTCCCGGCCCGTACACAGGCCGCCAGGGCCCGCCCGAGCGGTCCGGCCAGCCCGAGTGCGCCGCGCTCCTTGTGGGCCAGCAGGACCGCGCGTACGGCGTTCTCGTACGGCGCCGCCGCGTGCACCGCGGGAAGCCCCGCGGGCGGGGGCGAGGGCCGCACTCTGCGGGCCGGCGCCCCGCTCAGCGCGGTCCCGCACGCCGGGCACAGCTCCGTACGCGGTCTGCCGCAGCCCGCACAGGCCACCGGCAGGACCAGGCCGGAGAACTCCCGCCACCAACGCCGCATGGATCCACTGTGCTCCGGACCCGAGCGACGGACCACCCCTGTGGAAAACCCGGTCAGCCCGGGTAGACCAGCGAGGTGCCTTCCTCCTGGACCGTCTGCCAGTTGTCCCCCGGGGAGAGCTTCACTATGCCGTCGCCCTCGGTCTCCGCCATCAGCGGAAGCAGCTCGTCGTCCGCCGCGGCGACCGCCTGGACCTGGTTCACCCCGGGCAGCACCCCGGAGGCCCCGGAGGACGGCGTGGAACCGTCCGCCTGGACGTACCGCACCTGCTGGACGCCGCCCGCCTCCTTGCCGACCACCACGAGGCGGCTGCGGCCCGACCAGGAGATGGCCGTGACGTCCGTGAGCTGCGGCGCGGCCTGGCGCAGGTCCTCGACCGAGATCTCGGGCGCCTCGTCGGTCCCGCGCCGCTCCACCCGGCCGATCTTCAGCGTCGTATGCCCGTTCTCCGTCACCAGCAGGGCGATCCGCACCCCGTCCGCCGACAGCCGCAGCTCCTCGATCCGCCCGCCGCCCAGCCCCGGGACACGGACCTCCTGCGGCTCGCCCTCGCCCTCGACCAGCCGCAGCAGCCTCGGGCGCTCCGGGTCGCGGTCGGCGACCCACAGGTCACCCCGCCCGTCCCAGCTCGGCGACGACAGCCGGTCGGCGGCCTTCTTCCCGGCGCTGGTCACCACGGGGGCGGCCAGCTCGCCCTCCGCGACCAGGGAGGCGACGTAGAGGTGCTGGCCGGTGGCCGACACCGCGGCGGCCCGCTGTTCGTCCCGGGCCACCCCGACGGCGCCCATCACGACCGTGCCGGCGCCGAGGGGGCCCTGCACCGCCTCGGGTGTGCCGTTGCCCCCGGTGGCACCGGCGATCCGCTGGACCCTTCCCTTGGCGTCGATGAAGTACTGGCTGTCGGGCCCGTCGGAGCCGTTGTCGGAGGAGAACTTCGCCGCCTCGTCCGCGTCCAGCGCGCAGAGCCGGCCGCGCCCGCCCTCCAGCTCCACCTGCTCGACCCGCGCGGAGGTCAGGTCCCGCAGCGTGAAGAACACCTGGGCGGCCATCATCCGGCAGGCCTCCCTGCCCGCCTTGTCGGCCTTGTCGTTGAGCCGCACCTTCAGCACGTTCTGGTCGTCGGGGGCCAGCGCGACGACGTTGTCCTTGCGCAGGGCGGTCCCGGCGGGGAAGCGGGAGTCGACCACCGGCCGCAGCCAGTTCGTCGGCCCCTCCAGCAGCGTCCTGACCGTCTGTGTCGCCGTACTCATGCGCGTGACCGGATCGGTGCCGGTGCGTACGTAGACGGGGTCGGCGACGAGCGTCGGCTGCCCGTTCGTCCCTCCGGTGGCGAAGTAGTACTTGTTCACGGAGCGGTAGAGCCGCTTGAAGTCGGACTGCCCGAGGACCAGGCCGTCCGGCACGATGTCGATGCGCCACTCGGCCTTCCCGTCCGCCCCCTTCTCCCGCACCAGGTGCAGCATCTGGGAGTAGTCGGTGGGGGCGAGCGGCTGGTAGGAGCTCTGGGCGTCGACCGCGGCCACCTTCTCGCCGGTCAGCGTGTAGGAGGTCTCGGTGTCCCGGCGCTCCTCGTCGTGGAGCAGGGGGCCGCTGCGGTTGGGAGCCTGGGCGAGCACGGTGGTGCCCTCGCCGGGCTGCCACGTCTTGGCGGCCTCCTCGCTCAGATACTTGCGCGTGGTCCGGAAACCGGGGTCGTCGCTGGTCATCGACTCCAGGAACCCGTCGACGATCTCGCTGGGCGCCGCGCCCTCGCGGGGCTCCACCGCGTACACCTGCACCTGGGAGTCCCCCGGCTGCGAGGCGTCGACCGCCTTGACGTCACCGGTCACCGGCATCGACCCGCAGCCGACGAGCACGATGACGGAGCAGCCGAGCAGCGCGGACATCCGCACGCCGCGTCCGAGGCCACCACGACGGCGGTCAGTACCCACGAGTGTTGTCCTCCTGGTCGGAATTGCGCGCCGGGGAGCCGGCGCCGCCGGAACGCTCCGGTGCCGGGCGTGCCACGACCCGGGCTCCGTTGCCGGGCAGCGCCGCCGGGTGCACCGAGGCGGGGGCCGGGTGCGGCACCGTGGAACCGCGGCCCGGCACGGGCAGCGGCGCGCGCTTCGCCGCCACGGACTGGTTCGGTACGGACACCAGCCGGCTCTCGTCCGCCGGTGCCTCGTCGCGCTCCCGGCTCTCCCGGTTGCGCCGGGAGTCCTCGGGCTCCAGCGGTATCGGTGAACCGCGCAGCGGCTCGTCCGCCGTACGCGGCAGGGTCAGCCGGAACTGGGACCCGCCTCCGGGCTCGCCCCACGCCTGGAGCCAGCCGCCGTGCAGCCGGGCGTCCTCGACGGCGATGGAGAGCCCGAGACCGGTCCCGCCGGTCGTCCGGGCCCGCGCCGGGTCGGCACGCCAGAACCGGTTGAAGACCCGGGTCGCCTCGCCGGGCTTGAGCCCGACCCCGTAGTCCCGTACGGCCACGGCGACCGCGCCCTGGGCCACGCCCATCCGTACGACGACGTCCCGGCCCTCACCGTGCTCGACGGCGTTGACCACGAGGTTGCGCAGCACCCGCTCGACGCGCCGGGCGTCGGCCTCGGCGATCACCGGCTGGTCGTCGCCGACGACCAGGATCCGGGTGCCCTTGCGCTCGGCGAGCGGTTCGGCGCCGCCGATCACCCGGTGCACGACGGCCCGCAGGTCTATCGGCTCGGCCTCCAGCGCCGCGGCGCCCGCGTCGAACCGGCTGATCTCCAGCAGGTCCGAGAGCAGCGACTCGAAGCGGTCGAGCTGGTCGCCGAGCAGCTCGGCGGAGCGCGCGGTGACGGGATCGAAGTCGGCACGCGCCTCATGGATGACGTCGGCGGCCATCCGTACGGTCGTGAGCGGCGTCCTCAGCTCGTGCGAGACGTCGGAGACGAAACGCCGCTGCATCCGGGAGAGCTCCTCCAACTGCTGGATCTTCAGCTGGAGGTTCTGCGCCATCTTGTTGAAGGCTTCGCCGAGCCGGGCGATGTCGTCCTCGCCGGTGACCTTCATCCGCTCCTGGAGCTTGCCGGCGGAGAGCCGCTCGGCGATACCGGCCGCCATCCGCACCGGGGTGACGACCTGCCGCACCACGAACCACGCGATGGCTCCGAGCAGCACGACGACGAACAGCCCGGCGGTCGCCAGGGTCGTCTTGACCAGCGTCAGCGACTTCTCCTCCTGCGTGAGCGGGAAGAGGTAGTAGAGCTCGTAGGCCTGCTGGTCGATGTCGTAGAGCCGCTTGCCCACGACGAGACCCGGCTGGGACTCGTTGCCGTTGGAGTACCGGATCAGGGAGTACGTCTGGAACGCCCCCTGCCCCTTGCCCACGTCCTGGCGCAGGCGCTCGGGCACGCTGGCGGCCTCGACGCTGCCCGAACCACGCGGGGCACGGCTGCCCGCGCCCTCGCTCACCGAGTCCGCGCTGAGCGCGACCACGTTGAAGGCGTTCTTGCCGCCACTGGCCAGCTGGTCCACCAGCTCGGTGCGCCACGAGGTGTTGGCGGTCATGCCGTCGGGCCCCTCGGTGCCCTGCCCGCCCGGCGCCAGAGAAGCGTTCGCCTTCTCCTGGGCCGCGACGAAACCACCGGCGGCCTGGGTCTGGGCGGCCTTGCCCTTCGCGTCGAGCAGACCGTTGCGGACCTGCCCGATCACGACGAAGCCGAGCAGCAGCACCACGCCCATCGACATCAGCAGAGTGCCCGCGACGACGCGGAGCTGCAGATTGCGCCGCCACAACCGCACGGCGGGCAGCAGCGGACGGCGCACCCACCGCATCAACAGACGCGGTACGGGCCCGCCGGGCGTCCGGTCCTGAAACAACCGGCCGCCCTGCAGGAAACGGCTCATACGAGAAGCCTTCCGTCCCGGACCGGCAGCCCGCTCCGCACGGACTCCCGGCTCCCCGGGGTTCGGAGCAGCGCTGCCCTGGGCCATGTCAGCTCGGTCCGGCCTTGTAACCGACCCCTCGGACGGTCACGACGATCTCCGGCCGCTCCGGGTCCTTCTCGACCTTGGAGCGCAGCCGCTGGACATGCACGTTCACCAGCCGGGTGTCGGCCGCGTGCCGGTAGCCCCAGACCTGCTCCAGCAGGACCTCACGGGTGAAGACCTGCCACGGCTTACGGGCCAGGGCGACCAGCAGGTCGAACTCCAGCGGCGTCAGGGCGATGGACTGCCCCTCCCGCTTCACGGAGTGACCGGCCACGTCGATGACCAGGTCACCGATGGTCAACTGCTCCGGCGCGGGCTCTTCGGACCGCCGCAGGCGTGCCCTGATCCGGGCGACCAACTCCTTAGGTTTGAACGGCTTGACGATGTAGTCGTCGGCCCCTGATTCCAGGCCGACCACGACATCGACGGTGTCGCTCTTGGCAGTGAGCATGACGATCGGCACACCGGACTCGGCCCTGATCAGCCTGCACACCTCGATGCCGTCCCTTCCGGGCAGCATGAGGTCGAGCAGCACCAGGTCCGGCTTGGCCTCACGAAATGCGGCCAGTGCCTTGTCGCCGTCCGCTACGAACGACGGCTCGAAACCTTCTCCACGCAGCACAATCCCGAGCATCTCGGCCAGTGCGGTGTCGTCGTCGACGACAAGGACGCGTCCCTTCATAATCGACATCATCCCATTAGCTAATCGTTACCTGCGATGACCTGGCACACAGCTCTGCCAGTCCGACCCCGGTGACCGGGGAAATGACACCCTCCTCGGTGACGATCGCTGTGATCAATTCGGGCGGCGTGATGTCGAAAGCCGGGTTGTACGCCGGGGCACCGAGGGGTGCGACGACCATCCCACCCCCACCACCTGCCGACACGGCCCTGGGTGGTGTGAACTCCGTCACTTCCTGCCCGGAACGCTGCTCAACAATGATCGATGTGCCTTCGGCCGTGTCCATGTCCACGGTCGTCGTCGGCGCCACCACGATGAACGGCACATGGTGGTACTTCGCGAGCACAGCCAACGGATAGCTCCCCACTTTGTTGGCCACCGAGCCGTCTGCGGCAATGCGGTCCGCCCCAATGAGTACGGCATCCACCTCACCCGCGGCGAACAGGGAGCCCGCCGCACTGTCCGTGAGCAGGCTGTACGCCATCCGGCTGCGCGCCGCCTCGTACGCCGTCAGCCTCGCCCCCTGGAGCAGCGGCCGTGTCTCGTCCACCCACAGCCGGCGCAACCGCCCCTGCCGGTGCACCCGCCGTGCCACCGCGAAGGCCGTCCCCTCGCCCCCGGAGACCAGCGCCCCGGTGTTGCAGTGGGTCAGCAGCTGATAGGCCCGCCCCGGCAGCAACTCCTCCAGCAACACCGTCCCGTACTCCGCCATACGCCCGCTGGCCTGGGCATCCTCCCGATGCAGGGCCTGCGCCTCGGCCAGCGCCGCAGCGGCGGCCTCCGCCGCTCCTGCCCCCTTCTCGACGGCCGCCCGGTGCGCCGCGGCCACCCGTCGCACCCCGTGACCGAGGTTCACGGCGGTGGGCCGCGCCCGCTCCAGCAACCCGGCGGCCTCCGCCACGTCGTGCCCCCGGGCCGCCGCGAGCGCCACCCCGTACCCCCCGGCGATCCCGAGCAGCGGGGCACCCCGTACCGCCAGCGTCCGGATCGCCCGCACCAGCGCGGGCACATCCGTGCACACCAGCTCGACCTCCTCCGCGGGCAGCCGCGTCTGGTCGAGGAGCACCAGTACGGGGCCTTCCGAAAGCTCGTCCCAACGAAGTACGGAAAGCGCGGGAGGCTCGCTGCCCACCGGCGTCTGCGCGTCCTGATCAGCCATCCGCCCAGTCTGCCCGCTGAGCCGGCCACAAATGAAGGCACGACGGAGAGAAGGCTCCCGGTCCGCACCGCACCGGCCCGTGGCACGATGGCTGCCAACCTGCCGCCCCGATGAGCGGACAGGACGGTGAAGGAGCGAGAATGAACGACTCTCCGGGCTGGGCGACGCCCGGATCTGCCCCCTCCGACGGCCAGGAGGCGGCCATTCCCCGCCCCTCCGAACCACAGGACACAGGCGCGCCGGCGGGACAGTGGTCCCCCCAGCAGCCGCCTCCCGGGCAGTGGTCCCCGCCGAGCAACCCGGGCGGCGGCCCAGGCGGACCCCCGCCCGCCCCCGGCCGGGGCGGCGGTCCGCAGCGGCCGGGCTGGGGCGCCCAGCCTCCGGCGGCGAAGCCAGGAGTCATCCCGCTGCGCCCCCTGGGCCTCGGTGAGATCCTCGACGGCTCCGTCTCGGCCCTGCGCGCCCACTGGCGTACCGCACTCGGCTTCAGCCTCGCGGTCTCCGTGGTCGTCCAGGTCGCCGTCGTCCTCATGCAGCGCTACCTCCTGCCCGAGCCGACCAACGTCGACCCGAACGCCACCGGCACCGAAGCTCTCCGCCAGGCCTCCGAATCCGTGCAGACGACGCTGATCTCCCTCGCCCCGGCCTCTTTCCTCACGATGATCGCCACGCTCTTCACCGCGTCCGTCGTCACCGTGGTGATCAGCCGCTCGGTGCTGGGCCGCCCCGTCACGCTCTCGGACGCCTGGGCCGAAGCCCGTCCGCGGATCCTCCCGCTGGTCGGGCTGACCGTGCTGGTGACCCTGATCACCATCACGGTCATGACCGTGGGTATCGGCCCTGGGCTGCTGGTGGGCGCCGAGGCCGGCGCGGCGCTGGCGGTTCTCGGCTTCGGCGCCGCCTGCGTCGTGATCCTCTGGCTCCAGGTCAGCTTCGCCCTTGCCGCCCCGGCCCTGATGCTCGAACGGCAGGGCATCATCACCGCGCTGCGCAGGTCGGCGAAGCTGGTCCACGGTGCCTGGTGGCGCACCTTCGGAATCCTCGCGCTGACCTACCTTCTCGTCTTCCTGCTGAGCTTCGTCGTCTCCATCCCCTTCGGCATCGTCGGGGTCATCGCCGACGGAACCGGCGTCAACGACTTCTTCGAAACCGGCGGCCCCTCCTTCGGCTGGCCCTTCCTGATCATCACGGGCATCGGCGAAGTGATCGTCTCCACGCTGCTCTATCCCTTCGTCGCGGGCGTGATGGCCCTGCTCTACGTGGACCAGCGCATCCGCCGCGAGGCGCTCGACCTCGACCTCGCACGGGCCGCGGGCCTCCCCGGCTACGACGCCGAGACCCTTCGGAGCTGATGCGGTGACGGGGGCGGGGGGCACCACAACGGCACTGCGGGCCGGCGACGCGGACGGCACACCCCTGGACACACCGCGTATCCCCGCCCGTGAGGCGGCCGAGAGCGAACTGTCCAAGCCGATGTACCACGAGAACGACCCGAACTTCCTCCAGCGCGCCCTGAACCACTTCTGGGACTGGGTCGCCGGCGTGTTCGACGCCGCCGCGGGCGCCGCCCCCGGCGGCCCGGCCGGAGTCGTCGTCCTGGTCCTCGTCGTCATCGGTCTTGCCGTCGCCCTCTGGTGGCGGCTCGGCACCCCGCAACGCTCCTCCCGGCCCGCGGACGCCCTCTTCGAGAGTGACGGCCCCCGCAGTGCCGCCCAGCACCGCGCCGCGGCCGACGCGCACGCCGCCGCTCTCCGCTGGACCGAAGCCGTCCAGGAACGCATGCGTGCCATCGTCCGGTCGCTGGAGGAGCGCGCCCTGCTCGACCCCCGCCCCGGCCGCACGGCGGACGAGGCCGCAGCGGAAGCAGGCCGCGCCCTGCCCGGCCACGCCACCCGGCTGCGCGCCGCCGCCCGGGACTTCGACGACGTCACATACGGCGGCCGCACGGCGGGCCAACCCGCATATCTGGCCCTGCGCGCCCTGGACACCGAGCTCGACGAGACGAAGCCCGTGCTGCCCGGAACCTCCCGAGGAGCCACCGGATGACCACCGCGACGGCCCCCTCCCCCACCTCGACAGCGCCCACCCCGCACCAGGTCTGGAAGCGCGTGCGAGGGCTGCTGATCGCCCTGCTCGTCCTCGTGATCGCGGGCGTCACGTTCGCCGCCGTCCGCTCCGGCACCAACTACGGGCACCTCGATCCTCGCTCCGCCGACCCGAAGGGCAGCCGCGCCGCGGCGGAGCTCCTCAAGGCACGCGGGATATCCGTCACCGTCGCGACGACCCTCGACGAGGCCACCACCGCGGCGGGGCCCGACACCACGCTCCTGATCACCGGCCCCAATCTCCTCACCCCCTCGCAACAGCGCCGGCTCCACGAGGCAACCGCCGCCTCCTCGGGCCGCTCCCTCCTGATCGCCCCGGGCCCCGCAGCCGTGTCCAGGCTGGCCCCCGGCGTACGCGCCCAGCCTCACCGCGCGGTGAGCACGCTCCTCCCTGCGTGCGCCTGGCCCGCCGCCCGCAGCGCCGGCACGGCGGACATGGGCGGTATCCGCTACACGGCACCGGACTCCACCGCCATCGCCTGCTACCCCAGCGGCGGAACCCCCAGCCTGCTGATCCTCAAGGAACGCACGGGCGGCGACACCGTCCTTCTCGGCTCCCCCGACTTCCTCCACAACGAGCGTCTCGACCAGCAGGGAAACGCCTCTCTCGCCCTGCAACTCCTCGGTTCGCGCCCACATCTCGTCTGGTACCTCCCCTCTCTGGCTGATCCGTCCGCCACCAGCGATGACGGCATCTCCGACGACGACGGCGAGGAGCCCTCGGGCGACGAGAGCGGCTTCCTCGACCTGATCCCTTCCGGCTGGCTCTGGGGAACGCTCCAACTCGCCCTCGCCGCATGCCTGGCCGCGATCTGGCGAGCCCGTCGACTCGGCCCCCTGGTCATGGAACGGCTTCCGGTGTCCATCCGCGCATCCGAATCCGCCGAAGGCCGCGCCGGCCTCTACCGCAAGGCCAACGCCCGTGACCGGGCGGCCGAATCGCTCCGAGCCGCCGCCCGAACCCGCATCGCCCACCTCACAGGCGTAACCGCCCGCGAAGCACACAACTCCGCTGTTCTCCTCCCTGCCGTGTCCGCCCGCACCACCACCACAGGCGACGACCTGAGCACCCTGCTCTTCGGCCCTGCCCCCGCCGGCGACGCGGCCCTTGTCCTGCTGGCCGAGCACCTCGACGCCCTCGAAAGAGAGGTACGCACTTCATGAGCGCCCCGACCCCCGAGCCGGCCGAACCCACGGCGGTCCCCGCGCCCCCTGCGGCTCCGGAGCCCGCCGACGGCGCCCGCGCCTCCTTGGAAGCCCTCCGCTCCGAGATCGCCAAGGCCGTGGTCGGCCAGGACCCTGCTGTCACCGGACTCGTCGTCGCGCTGCTCTGCCGCGGACACGTACTCCTCGAGGGCGTCCCCGGTGTCGCCAAGACCCTCCTGGTCCGGGCCCTCGCCGCCTCCCTCGAACTCGACACCAAGCGCGTCCAGTTCACCCCCGACCTCATGCCGAGCGATGTGACGGGCTCACTCGTCTACGACGCCCGCACCGCCGAGTTCTCCTTCCAGCCCGGCCCGGTCTTCACCAACCTGCTGCTCGCCGACGAGATCAACCGCACTCCCCCCAAAACGCAGGCATCCCTCCTGGAAGCGATGGAAGAGCGTCAGGTCACCGTCGACGGCACCCCTCGCCCGCTGCCGGACCCCTTCCTCGTCGCCGCCACCCAGAACCCCGTCGAGTACGAGGGCACCTACCCGCTCCCGGAAGCCCAGCTGGACCGCTTCCTGCTCAAGCTGACGGTGCCTCTGCCCTCCCGACAGGACGAGATCAACGTCCTCACCCGTCATGCCGACGGCTTCAACCCCCGGGACCTCAAGGCAGCAGGCATACGGCCCGTCGCAGGGCCCGCCGATCTGGAGGCGGCCCGCTCAGCCGTCGCCAGGACCGCGGTCTCTCCCGAGATCGCCGGCTATGTAGTGGATATCTGTCGTGCCACGCGCGAATCCCCCTCGCTCGCCCTCGGCGTCTCCCCCCGAGGCGCCACCGCACTGCTCTCGACCGCACGCGCCTGGGCCTGGCTCACCGGCCGGGACTACGTCACCCCGGACGACGTGAAGGCCTTGGCGCTCCCCACACTCCGTCATCGCATCCATCTGCGGCCCGAGGCGGAAATGGAGGGGGTCACCCCCGATTCCATCATCACCTCGGTGCTCGCCCACGTCCCCGTACCCCGATGAGGCGGTGACCATGGCCCTCACCGGACGAACCGCACTACTGGCCGCGCTGGGATCACTCCCCGTAGGCATCTTCGCTCCGAGCTGGACCGGGATGCTCGCGGTCAACGCACCGCTCTCACTAGCGATTCTGTGCGACTACGCCCTGGCAGCGCCAGTGCGAACGCTCCGATTCACTCGATCCGGTGATACGTCTGTTCGACTTGGTGACGCGGCGGAGGTGCAACTCACCGTGACCAACACCTCGCGACGCCGACTCCGGGCCCAGCTCCGGGACGCCTGGCCGCCGAGCAGCTGGCCCACGGGCAGCGAACAGGCGGCCTCCCGCCACACGTTGACGATCCCGCCCGGTGAGCGACGGCGCCTCGCCACCGTTCTGCGCCCGACCCGCCGCGGCGACCGCCAGGCGGAGCGCATCACGGTCCGCTCGTACGGCCCGCTCGGTCTGGCCGCGCGCCAGGGCCATCACCGTGTCCCCTGGACCGTACGGGTCCTGCCCCCGTTCACCAGCCGGAAGCACCTGCCGTCCAGGCTCGCCCGGCTCAGGGAACTCGACGGCCGCACCAGCGTCCTGACGCGCGGTGAGGGCACGGAGTTCGACAGCCTGCGGGCGTACGTCCCGGGAGACGACACCCGTTCCATCGACTGGCGGGCGACGGCACGCCAGTCGGCCGTCGCGGTCCGGACGTGGCGCCCCGAGCGTGACCGGCACATCCTGATCGTCCTGGACACAGGCCGCACTTCCGCGGGCCGGGTGGGCGACGTTCCCCGCCTTGATGCGGCCATGGACGCCACTCTTCTTCTCACCGCCCTCGCAACGCGCGCCGGCGACCGCGTGGACCTGCTTGCCTACGACCGCCGCGTACGAGCCCGCGTACAGGGCCGCACAGCCGCCGGGGACGTCCTGGCGTCGGTCGTCAACGCCCTCGCTTCGCTGGAGCCCGAGCTCGTCGAGACGGACGCGAGGGGGCTCAGCGCCACAGCACTCTCCGATGCTCCCCGCGGTTCGCTGATCGTTCTTTTGACCAGCCTGGAGGCCGCGCCTGTCGAGGAAGGGCTTCTCCCGCTGCTGCCTCAGCTCACCCAGCGCCACACGGTCCTGCTGGCGGCTGTGGCCGATCCACGGATCGAGGAGATGGCCAGGGGCCGGGGAACGGTGGACGCGGTCTACGACGCAGCGGCCGGCACCCAGGCCCAGGCCGAACGACGCGGCACGTCGGAGAAGCTCCAACGTCATGGCGTTGTCGTCGTGGACGCCGCCCCGGACAGCCTGGCTCCCGCGCTCGCCGACGCCTATCTGGCACTCAAGGCAGCCGGTCGCCTCTGAGGAGGACGCCCCTCTCCCGCTCCTGCTCCCCCGAGGGACCCAGCTCGGAGGTATTCAGAAGGGGGCGGTAAACGCAGAAAAGCCCCGTGCCAATGGCACGGGGCTTTCCCGGAAAAATTGTTCGGCGGCGTCCTACTCTCCC